>JAQVAJ010000264.1 GCA_028690885.1 Clostridia bacterium | reverse complement strand
GACGTACAATAATTAACCGACTAAGGAGTAAATTCATGGATTACATCATCGAGATGCTGAACATCAGGAAAGAATTTCCCGGAATTGTCGCTAACGATGATATCACTCTTCAGATTAAGAAAACCGAAATTCATGCTCTGTTAGGAGAAAATGGAGCAGGCAAAAGTACGCTTATGAGCGTTCTTTTTGGCTTATATCGTCCTGAAGCAGGTATCATTAAGTTAAGGGGTAAAGAAGCTAATATTACTGACCCAAGGACAGCCAGCAATCTGGGAATAGGTATGGTTCACCAGCATTTTAAACTTGTTGAGGATTTCACAGTATTGCAGAACATTATTCTTGGAGCAGAAACAGTTAAGAATGGCTTCTTAAAAATGGATGAAGCCAAAAAGAAGGTAATTGAACTCAGCAACAGATATAACCTTTATATAGATCCCGATGCAAAAATTTCTGATATAACTGTAGGTATGCAACAAAGAGTAGAAATACTCAAAATGTTATACAGAGATAATGAAATATTGATATTTGATGAACCGACAGCTGTTTTAACTCCCCAGGAAATAGACGAGTTGATGGGTATTATGAAAGAACTTTCCAAGGAAGGTAAGTCTTTGATATTCATAACTCATAAACTTGAAGAAATAAAGAAAGTTGCCGACAGAGTTACTGTTTTGCGAAGAGGTAAATGTATAGGTACATATAATGTAAAAGATGTGACAAAAGAATTCTTAAGTGAAAAGATGGTAGGAAGGAAGGTTCAGTTTACTATTGACAAAAAAGCATTGAAACCTAAAGAAACTGTCTTTGAAGTTAAAAATCTTTCCATGAAAACAAAAGGAAGTACAAGAAACACTCTTAATAAAATATCTTTCAAAGTCCGCCAAGGTGAAATAGTATGCATAGCAGGCATAGACGGAAACGGCCAGAGTGAGCTTGTATATGCCCTTACAGGCATACAGCATTTTGATGAAGGTCAGATACTGGTTAATGGTGAAGACTGGACAAAAAAGAGCATTAGGTACAGAAACTCAAATGGTTTAAGCCATATTCCTGAAGACCGGCACAAATACGGTCTTGTACTGGAATACAGTATGGCATATAACTTGGTATTACAGACATATTTTACTGACAGATTTCAAAAAAGAGGTTTCTTAAAAAGAAACAGTATAAATGAATATGCAAAGACTTTGATAGAGAAATTCGATATAAGAAGCGGACAAGGTCCATTAACAACGACAAGATCCATGTCTGGAGGAAACCAGCAGAAAGTCATACTTGCACGCGAAATTGATAAGGAACCTTCAATCATGATTGCAGTACAGCCCGCAAGAGGATTGGATGTAGGCGCAACAGAATTCATACATAAGCAGCTGGTAGAACAAAGAGATTCCGGAAAGGCCGTTCTGCTTATCTCGCTTGAACTTGAGGAAGTCATGAACTTAAGTGACAGGATTTTAGTTATTTATGAGGGCGAGATAGTCGGAGAACTTGATCCTAAAAAGATAACCGTTCAGGAACTTGGTCTCTATATGGCTGGTTCCAAAAGAGATGAGGTGAAAGTATGAAAAACAATACTTCATTAAGTGAATTTTTTGATAATTTCAGAAGAAAGAAAGGGACAGCGAATTTTATTTCTTCCCTGATAGCAATTGGCATTGGTTTGGTTATCGGTATTGTAATCCTTCTTGTGTCCAATCCCGCTGAATCATTTGCAGGCTTTTTCACTATGCTTGTTGGAGGCTTTAACGATGGTACAAGAAGTTTGGGAAATGTCTTCTATTTTGCTACTCCGATTATAATGACAGGTCTTGCTGTAGGATTCGCATTCAAAACAGGATTATTTAACATTGGCGCCAGCGGACAGTTCATAGTCGGTGCATATGTTGCAGTTTTAGTTGGAGTAAAACTTCCGGTACTTGGCGGTTTCCAATGGGTCGTCGGTATATTAGCTGCTATGATTGCAGGAGCCATATGGGGTGCAATTCCAGGTATTTTAAAAGCATTCTTAAATGTTCATGAAGTCATATCTTCAATAATGATGAACTACATAGGTATGTTTTTAGTAAATTACTTAATTAAACAAACTGTTTTAAATGTTTACACAAACAGGTCTTTACCTGTCGCAGCAACTGCAAACATTCCTAAAATGGGGTTAACTACCATTTTCCCTGGCTCAAGTATTAATGGAGGATTCTTAGTTGCGGTACTGTTTGTAGTACTGATTTATATAGTACTTGAAAAAACAACCTTTGGTTATGAATTAAAGGCATGCGGATATAACAGATATGCTGCAAAATATGCTGGAATTAATGAGACTCGAAGCATAGTATTGTCTATGGCAATAGCAGGAATGCTTGCCGGTATAGGTGGTGCATTATTCTATCTTTCAGGAGCTGGAGTATACATTGAAGTAGTTGACGTTTTAGCTGCGCAGGGATTTACAGGAATATCTGTTGCTCTTTTAGGCATGAGCAGCCCCATAGGAATATTATTCTCTGGAATATTTATTGCATGGCTTCAAATAGGCGGATTCTATATGCAAAGATACAGTTTTGTTCCTGAATTCATTCAGATTATAACAGCAATCATCATATACAGTTCTGCTGCATCTTTGATTATAAGGAATTATTTAGAAATGAAAAAACTGAAAAAGGACGAAAAGAGGAATCAATCTGGCATAACTGAAACTGTTATTGATTCACTAAGAAACAACAAAGGAGGTAAAAGTTAATGGATATGTTTTATCTTTTGCTAAGACAGACTATGTTCTTTTCCATTCCATTATTAATCGTCGCTCTTGGAGGCATGTTTTCTGAAAGAAGCGGTGTTACAAATATCGCACTTGAAGGAATAATGGTTATGGGAGGTTTCACAGGCATTTACTTCATTAACCAGATGCAGTCTGGAATGAGCGGTCAGCTTTTGCTTCTTTTAGCTGTAATAATGGCTATTGCAGGAGGGGTAGTGTTTTCTCTTTTACACGCATATGCTTCAGTAAATCTGAAAGCCGACCAGGTCATATCCGGAACAGCACTTAATATGTTTGCACCTGCTTTTGTAATTTACCTTGCAAGAATGATACAACCTTCAGGTATAGCAAACGTATCCTTCAAAAATACTTTTCAGATATCTGAGGTTCCTTTACTAAGTAAAATTCCTTTCATAGGTGATGTATTCTTTAAAAATACATATATAACTACCTTTATAGGCTTCCTTATTCTTATAATCGCAACAGTAGTGCTATACAAAACGCGTTTCGGAATGCGTTTAAGAGCATGCGGAGAACATCCTCAGGCAGCTGATTCGGTAGGTATCAATGTTTACAAGATGAGATATATAGGGGTAATGATATCAGGCGCATTAGCAGGTCTTGGCGGTTTGGTGCTTACAATACCCATCTCTACAGAATTTAAGGGTGCAGTTAACGGGTATGGTTTCTTAGCTCTTGCAGTTCTTATCTTTGGACAATGGAAACCTATGCGGATATTGTGGGCAGCACTGTTCTTTGGATTTATGCAGACTATATCTGCTGCTTACTCAGCTATTCCTTTCTTGTTAAATCTGAATATACCTTCAGAGTTTTTTAAGATGACACCATATGTCGCCACACTGATTGTTTTAGCTTTTTCATCCAAAGCCAGCAAAGCTCCAAAAGCAGTGGG
>JAQVAJ010000263.1 GCA_028690885.1 Clostridia bacterium | reverse complement strand
GCTACGACTGAAGCATATGACGATGTAACCTCATTGGATTGTTATGTTAGCAATGTAACTATAGAGGGACTTAGTTTGAATCAGTTATATAAAGCTGCAAGAATATCAATATCTGCAGTGGATGATTTAGAAAACGAAACCACAGTCATATATAGATATGCTGCAGATATAACTGATACAGAAGGAGAAGCATTACCAGTAGTGGATGCTCATAATAAAAGCTTGAACGACCCTTCAGTTGCAATGGGAACATACGAATTTATGAGTTCCGGAGCATTACCAATTAATCTTGTTTGTGCCCAGCAGGGTATAATTAGTGTGAAAGAAGTTATAGTACGAGTATGGTTTGAAGGTGAAAATGCTTTTGCTGTAAGGAGTCTTGCAGGAGGAGGATTTTCATTCGAAATTGAATTTACGCTTGTTGATCCTGCTACAGGAGAATAGATAAATGAAAAAGAAAAAAATCCTTAAAATCTTATATATAGTTTTAGCCGTTATGTTTGTACTATCAGCAATTGTTACTACAGCTATGATATTAAGTTTTGATAAGGATTATTCATGTCCGAAGTTTGGAAATTACATTATTATCAGCGTAAATGATTCTGAATTATCGCCAAAAATACTAAAAGGCAGTGCCCTGATATCTGATTTGGAATATAATGAAGTTAACAGAGGCGATTATGTCATAATTGCTTCAAAAAGTTCAGACGGATTTCAATACGCTGCAAGATTTGTAGAAGAAGTTGAAGATGAGTATTATACAGTTTCAGGTACACAGAACAGAGGTGCATTCTATGTTGCAAAAGACAGTATTATAGCTGTTAACAAAATCCAGATTTATGGCTTAGGCGGATTTATAAATATGATGAGAACTCAGTCAGGGTTCTTCACTTTCGTGATTATTCCTCTTGTCATAATAATAATGATACAGATAGTAAGGATGGTTTTGCTTGTTCAGGAAAAGAAACTTAAAGAAAAGTACGAGACTGATAAAAATAAGATAAGTAACACAGATAAAACAGAAGAGGTAAGAAGTTAATGTCAAATCAGTTTATAAAAAAAGGAATACTGGCGTTATCTGCATTATTAGTGCTTATAATCGCATGTTTATACTGGTTTGGTAATATATCTACTGCGTGGTTCAGAGAGGACAGATCATCATATATGACAGCAAATCATATATATTCAATAACACAAGGAGAGGCTAACAACATCGCATCATTTAAAAATGATGGCGAATTTGATGCAGACCTCCAGCTTGAGGTTATTAATGGTGATTTTACAGAAAGATTTATTCCCGGGGATGTTCTTTTTTACACATTCATTGTTTCAGACATTGATGTCTCTACTGCACAGACATATATGATGGAGTTATCAGGAATGACAGCTGAAGCAATTGGTGTAGGTTCAGATGCTACATCATTTGTAAGCAATTGCAGAATAGAGTCGGATACTCTTGTAATAGCTGTATTGCAGGAAATGGGTAATGAGGAAGACGGATACTATTATGAACTATATCCTTATGATATAAGCGGGAATGCTTTTTATGATTCAAGTAATGGTCTGTACAGTACTGGTGTAGATTATATTTATACTGAACTAAATGGTTTGGAAGTAGAACTGCAGTTTACTCTGCCATCTGGTGTTGCATATCCTCCTGAAACAGCAGGAGTTGCGGATTTGCTTGTAATAGTTCCTATTTGGTATATGGACACAGGATTAAATCAGAATATTGAAATGGATTGTTCTTTAACTATTGCAGGATGTATTATGTATCCTTACACAGGAGGTGGCCAATGAGTAACATTAAAAGCAAAATGGCTATTCTTCTAAGCGCATTGAGTATAGTTTTATTGGTTTCCATTTTAGTTACAGTAAGTGTAGCTTGGTTTTATTTTCCAACTACACAGAATGTAACAATATATACTGATATAAATTATGAGATTGATGTAGATTTATATGAATACAGAAGTAATTTGGGATATTTTGTGCAATCAGGATTGAATGCAGCACAAGATACCGTTGTTGCTGATAGTGGTGTATCAACGTCTTTTGTAGAATGGGGAGGAGTTTTCTATCCTACTGTACCGTTTACAAATTACTACATGCTGATACTTACATATCCAGACAGTAATTATCTGAACGGATATCTTGAAGCAGACCTTAGAATGCAGCTGACATCAGGAATGAACGGAACAGAGCCTAATGATAAGGTGCTGTATACAAAAATAGCATATTCTATTGCTCCTGATGCTAATATTGATCCAGCTTCAACATCAGCAATAACACAGGTACAATCGGTTCAGTATATACAAATGTTTCTAAATCCTGCACCTGTAGAACCTCCGATTGATGCTCCTTTAGACTATATGAATGATGATCATCTGAATATCTCATTACTAAACCTTAACTCTCAGCAGTATACATATTCAACTATTGAAGATACAAAATGCCGATTGGTTATATTTTTGCGAATTGAGAGTGATCCGACGCATATAGCGCAATCTATTGAAGACAATAATATATCGGTTAATGCTTTGCAGATAGTGACAAATAATATATATACATTTACGTGTAATTTCAGAAGTATCCCATATAAGACAGGCATAATCGGATATGACAGAATAAATGCTTCAGATTATACCAAAAAAGGAGGTCTGTTATGAAGAAAAAGCGCAGTATTATAGTAATAACAATAATATTAACGATTTTACTATTAGCCATAAGTGCATATGCTTATTATGAGTATTATGGTAAATACAGCGCTCTTATTCAGATTAACGGAGTTATAAGGCTGGATGCATTTGGAGCATTGGATGATGAGTATCGTGGGGTAGAAAACGGATACGGAACGACTCCGGAAAATCCTTTCATAGTTGACAGCAAAGAAAGGATGAATAATTTAATTGTTCTTAATAATGATGGAAGGCTTTTAGATGCAAAAGCTGTGTACGGAGGAGCGGAAAAGTTTTATTTCGCGTTTGATTTTACTGAACAGCCTACACCGCAGGTTCTTGATTTAACAGGAGTAGTTCAAAACCCGGTTGGAAATAATGAATATCCATTTATAGATGATTTAACAGGTCTTTTATATGCATATCTAGTTAGTGAGTCAGAATATGTTTATATGAGTGCCGCAGCTTCGGTAGATTTAGAAGTTCAGGGTTCTGATGTATATATAGATGAACAGCTTGTAACAATATCATCCGGTTCACCATCAACAGGTGAATACGTCAAGGTGCCTGCCTTCTATTACTCAAAATATCAATCTATTGCCACACAATGTCTAGTTACTTCTGATAATAATTACTATATGCCAGTCAATCTGCTTCTTCCAGTGCCTCAGATAGTTGCAAATGCGACTGTCAAAGCTCCAAATGATCAGATTGATGTTGGATTTTTCAGTTGTATCGGAAGGGAATATGGAATACTTAATGATTTAATCAATGAAGAAGATATAGTAAGCCGCTCTTATGTTCATGACGTTATATTATACAATATTACAATTGATTGTACGGAAGAACAGCCTAATACGATAAAAGCAGCATTTGATGCTATATGGAGCACAATTATGAACAGTGTTCCAAGACATATATTTGCAGATACTGAAAATCAGTCTGATAAAAGGCATATAGGCCTGTTTGCAGGTCATATTGACGGAATGG
>JAQVAJ010000262.1 GCA_028690885.1 Clostridia bacterium | reverse complement strand
CTCCTCGTTTCTTCTTTCGGTTTCCTTCCCCAGTATGCCATGATGCAAAATTACAAAAAAATCCCCAAACACCTGTTACGGCAATTTGGGGATAAAAACAAACAGCCATGAAAAAACCAATACAAATATAACAATTATTTCACTTCAATCCAATCAATATATTTTTCATACCTGTCAAATATCCGATCCGCTTCTTCCTCCTCCTGCTCAATAGACTTGTCATCCTTAATCTTATCCATGTATTCGAGTAATACCCGATAGTCATGATCATCACAACCGGTAAACATTGGTTTTAAGTGTATTACAATCACATCACGGCCCCTTCATAAATTGTTAAATTAGTAACCTTAAACGTACCATCATCTTTAACCTTTACCCTGGCAAATCCATGCTGCCATTGGTTAAATCTCATGTAGTCAGCATATAACCCGCATAAACAACCAACAGACCAACACCCCATAACCTCCCCGGCTAAATTCTTCATTGGCTGCATACTCGTTCGGTGAAAATGACCTCCCATAAAATTAGTTTGTGCCTTAAGACTAAACGTCCTGGCTGGACTTACCAAATTGTTATTTCTTCCACCAAACTCATCCCCATGACCAATAAACAGTTTTCCAGCTCTAATTAACCTTCCATATTCCACGAACTCAACACCTGGAAGCCCCATTAACTCACTCAATTTTAAACTCGGTAAATCAATCAACTCCGGTGCATCACGCTTCATATAACGCTCATAACGATACTCATGATTACCCAGTAAATAAAATATCTTATCCGGGTTTATGGCATCCTTTATGTAGGCCAAAAGTTTTCTACCGACCTCGATTTCACTCGCAAAATTCCGCTTCCTCCCATCCCGCAGAAATGAGGACAACTGATAAAAATCCAGAAAATCACCACCCAAAATGATAGTGTTTATTTTGTGATCCATACACCAATCAAGCATAGCATCAATAGCCCTGATATCATGATATGGAGCATGAACATCATATAACATCAGTATGTCGTTATACTGCTTCGGTAGAATAAAATCATCTCGAACATCCATGTCACTATCAGGAATATCGTACTCCTGATCAACAAAACGATCATCAACTAATGATTGCCGATTCTTAAAACCACGTTTCCCGCGGTAATACCTAACTACACTTCTGATACCTTCTATTGAACCAAGCTCAGGATGACTATCGTAAATTGCCCTCGCAATTGATCTACTGTAATTTGTTGGAAACCGTTCAAGATAAGACTTTACAATTCTTGTGATTTCTTTATCTTTTCCCATTTTTTAATGTATTTTAACAATTCCGGGTTGAAACCAGATGCTGCTTCAACTATTTTTGCTCTGGACCATCGAAGCTCATGCCTGGAACGATTAAGGTAATCGGATACTTCGGCATTAGTCATGTAATCACCAATCTCATCTGCAATCATATATCGCGCATAAGCAACCTCTTTTACCCTGACACCAGATCTGACCATATCTAACGTCACGTTAAACATAGAGCAAATATAGTCAATTTTATTGTTTTTCAATCTATTAACATAATCATCGTAGTCCTTGCATTCCTTAATGAAATCAAATTCAGATCTTGTCATGATATACTATTATCAATTTATTACTAATCCCGCGCTTTTTCATCGACCCTACTATGTCAATAATGTCGTACAGGTCAAACAAGGTAGCCCTTTTTTTCCAATAGGTTGTCCTGTACAATGGCTTCCCATCCTTCTGTATGCAGGTGATGTAGCCTAATCTGGTCTTGAGATAGTAGTGCATCTATTTCTGTTTTTGGTTGTATATGCGAAAGATTGCGGGTATCGACTCGTTAGGTGCAATTCATTTGAGACTTTATCACACCTATCAATTTATCAGATACTTCATCAGCAATATCCTCTGTCGTTTGTATTTTAGTAATCCTACAACAATAATCAAATCTGCGTTGAAATATATCTCTTGCTTCTGTTTCTGAACGTGCTTCTATCTGGCAATGTCGTTTATGTCCTACCCAGTCATATTCAACGAAATAGACAAGAACTGCACCTAACAATATGTTTATGCAATTGGGGGTTTCGTGGTTATTTATCATTTGTTCTTTCTATTAAGTTTATACTATTTTGATAGTGTAGTGGTTTCTATTCCCCAACTGCACAAACATTTAACGTTATAGGTAATATTAATACCCATATTTTCGATACTCCTCATAATTATCTTCTAGTTTTTTGTCTAACTCGTCAGGAGATATTTTATTGTCCATGTAATCAGACCACGTTTGGTCATTTAATTCTTTATAACCATCTTCATTCATAACTATATTTTTTAAAATTAGTAAATACTACCTATAACCCAGTATATAAACCATAAAACGCACTATCCAACTCACAACCAAATTTTATGGCTCATATACTCAACGTTACCTGCAAGTGCTACGATAGTGCTACTATTAAACATTTGTAGGGGAAAATTTAAAAAGTTTTTCCACACTCAATTTATTACCACCTATTTTGCCGTTTGCCGATAAAGAAGATTTTGCCTCTTTTTGCCAAACACATTCAAAGTCAGCAGGTGCATTGTATTCACTAACAAATACTGTATGTCCTTGTTTGCTAATATTCCTTACCCAATTCCAAAATCTATTATGGTCAAAGTCGTTAGCATATTTTGTTGTACCATCATAAGGTGGGTCGCAATAAACAATACTGTTTGGTGGTAGTTCCAATTCATAATAAGGCTTGTTTTGGAATATTACACCTTTCATTTTAGACACTTGTTTCAAAACATTTTTTATTGCTTCAGCTTGGTAATCTCTTACCGTTCCTATTTTAGTTTTTGTTTCACCTGCAAAGCCACCAAACCATTTGCCACTATAAGAGCAATTAAAACCAACCCAACCAACAAAATATGCAGGATATTTACTTTGGTCTGTTCTTACTTCTGAATATTCCTCTTTAGTAATCTTTTTTGGAATCCAACCGCCAACAAGTTCACGCCACATTTGTATTAAATGGTAGTGTATATCATTGGCTATCCTATTGCCTTGCACCTCACAAATAGCATTCATACCACCTGCAAACGGTTCAACGTACCATTGTCCAGGCTTCCTGTCTTTTAAAATAATCGGCAAAATCTCTTTTGTAAATCTCGCCTTGCTTCCCATATATTTCATACTCTAAAACTTTTTAAATTTTCTATTCGTTTTCAAATCAAAATCCTGCTAAATAAACCGCACCAGCAGGTAACACGTGCTATAAAACATTAAAACGATTTTATAGCACCATCCGTTAGGGCAAATGGTTAGAAAGCCATTTCACTATTTGCCGAACCCGCAAAACTCTAATTAGTTCTTTTTGTATTTTAAGTGAATTATACCTAATAATAATTGAGGGTGCATAATCAGGAGTTTGCCAACCCCATATGCCATTGTATTTACGAATTGTTTCCCGTTCAAATTGGTTAAACAATAAACCACCACCGTTAACACTATGTAAAGTGCATGGCTGCTCGGTTTTTGAAAGTTCGTTTTTCATATTAAAATTTATTAAGTTTTGAAACTAAGTGGCTTCGTTCATCGCAGCCACGACACCATACATTTAACGTTATTTTTGGTTGTATATGCGAAAGATTGCGTATATATACCGTTATCGGCAACCCTAAGACAGCTCTCCGAAAATAGAGT
>JAQVAJ010000261.1 GCA_028690885.1 Clostridia bacterium | reverse complement strand
CAGGAGTAAATGATACATCGATTTGTTTGAAATTGTCAATACCCACAATACCGACAATTTTTGGAGTGTTGGTTAATGCTGTTTGTAGCATTATTTCACCAGCCATTGAATGTCCAACGAGTACCACATTTTTCAGGTTCATTGTGTCAATAAATGCAGTTACATCATTGGCATATTCTTCTACAGTCCAGTTGGTTCTTTTGGCTTTCGATTTACCAAAGCCCGGCAGGTCTATTGCGTAGACATTGTAATTTTTAGAAAAATATTCTACCTGGTTTTCCCAATAAGTTCCGTCGATACACCAACCGTGTAGAAATAGAACTGTTGTGTCGCCCTCTCCTTGTTGATAGAAATTGATTTCAACTTGTTTGTCTCTGATTGTGACCTGTTTTGCTGTCATGCCTTCTTCTGTTTGTGCCTTGCTTACACTTCCTGAAAGTGAAGCAATGATGATTAATAAAATTGCTTTTGATCTCATTTTGTCTGAATATGAAGCAAAGATAAAAGGCACATAGGACAGCCCTTTGTCAGGGGTTCAAAAATAATCTCTTTGAACGTTCCTCAAGATAGTGTTCAATGTTGAAAGTCTTGTCGGGTTTGAAATGTGTTTGAAGCAATTTGAGTTCTTTTATTCTGTCGAGGCGAAACTCTCTTATTTCTTGACGTAACTCACAAAAGGCAATCGTTGTCCATACCGCCCCACTGAAATAAACTGCACAAGGTTGGATGACTCGTTCTGTTATTTGTTCTTCTTTTTTTGACTGATAAATTATTTTCAATTTTTGGCTTTCAATAATTGAATGCTGGATCCCGTCTAAAAACAAGCTAGTCGGCGCCCAAGGTTTGTGATATCCGATTCTTGAATTTAAAAATTCCAGTTTATCTTTGTCTTTGAGTGATAAAACGGCTTTTATTTTCAAAAGTGCAGATTCGTAATTATGTTTAAGAGAATCTTCGGTATGGTAGTTTAGAATTTTACATGTTGTGACCAAAGCTCTTGCTTCTTCGATTGTGAACATTACAGGTGGCAACCGATAACCTTCAACCAGAAAATATCCCTTTCCTTCTTCTTCGCCAATTGGCACACCTGCAAGTCTTAATGTTTGAATGTCTCTGTAAATTGTCCTGTTTGTAACATCAAAACGTTTCGCAATTTCACGAGCAGTTGTCAACCGTTTAGACTGAAGTTGTATGAGTATGCTTGTGAGTCTGTCAAGTCTGTTCATTGTCTGAGAGTCTATTTATAATAAATTGCGTGTTGAACTAAACCCGAATTCGTGAGTAGCTGATGACAAAAATAGCTGATTCTTTTTCTATTCGATGATTTTTCTCTACGAAATATATCTGAATATGAGATAGAATTCAAGTATTCTTTACAAACAATTTGTGACTCAAACGGAGGTGACTCATCCATTTATTCAACATAATTAAGTAATTTAGCCGTTTAAGTTAATATTTTTCTAAAATACGAATGAAGGAAACAGATATCGAATTCGAGATCCTATTCAGAAAAGTTGTTTTCCAGGACGACGAGCAGGCTTTTAAGGTATTATTTCTTGAATTTTATCCGGCCTTGTGTGTGTTTGCTATGCGGTATGTCAGTCACGAAGATACTGCCAAAGATATAGTGCAGGATGTTTATTTTAAAATATGGGAAAAACGGAAGAACATGTATGCCATCACCTGTTTTCGTAATTTTCTGGTTACTTCTGTTCGCAACAATTGCATTGATTATCTTAGAAGGAATGAAGTAGAAAACCGTTACATGGAGAAATGTAGAATGTCCGACTGTCATTCTTCACCGGAAGAGCTGTACACCTTGAAAGAATTAGAGATTTCCATTGGTAATGCGCTGACAAAACTTCCCTCAAATGTACGTGAAGCATTTGAGATGAACCGCTTTAAAGGTCAGTCCTACATTGCCATTGCAGAGAGAATGGGGGTTTCTCCAAAGACTGTAGAATCATATATCAGCAGGGCTCTGAAATTTTTACGCGTTGAATTGGGTGAATACCTCTCCTTTTTATTGTTGTGATAGGGTTTCTTGTTATCTATAATTGTGAAATTATCGATTACACTTGAATATTTTACTTTTTTTATAGGGTATGTGAGGAGTTGTTCGTCTAGTTTATAAATGACGAAAACAATATGATTGATAAGGAGAATCCAGACTCATTGAATTATTTACTGGAAAACTGGGAAAAACAAAAAGCGATAGACGCTGAAGCTGGTTGGAGGCAATTGCATAAACGCATCACGTTCATTAGGAACAAGCGCCGTTTCTTCAACTATCTAAGAAACACAGCTGCTATTCTTCTTCCTCTTCTTCTGGTATTTCAATATGCACTTTATCCCACATTTAGAGAAAACAGGCTTCCAAAAGAAACTATTACGGTTACCTCTGCACCAGGTATCGTGACAAAAGCAATACTTCCTGACGGCAGTGAAGTTTGGCTCAATTCGTTGAGCTCGCTTACTTATCCACAACGTTTTGAGGAGAAAGAACGCACTGTACAGCTTACAGGAGAAGCGTATTTCAAGGTCGTTTCAGACAAGAAGCACCGTTTTAATGTGGAAACACCTCAAAAAATGATTGTTAGTGCTTACGGTACTGAGTTTAACGTGAACGCATACGGAAGTGAGGCTAGTCATGTAGTGACTTTGGCGAGCGGGAATGTGGAGATCTCGACGATGCTTTATGCGGATAAGACTATTGCGCTTGGGGTTGATGAGAAGGCTGTGATGGATACTCATACAGGTGCTATTAATGTGGCTATGGCCGATGCTTATGTTGAAACGGCCTGGAAAGACGGAAAAATGGTGTTTAGACGTGAAAAGCTGGATAACATTGTAACCAGGCTATCACGAAAATTTGGGGTTGAAATTGTTCTTGAGGGCGAAGAGCTGAAGGGGTATGAGTATACTGCCACGTTTACCGACGAAACGATTGAAGATATTCTTGATCTGTTAGCACGTTCGGCTCCTATCAGCTACTCTATTTCCAGTCAAAAGAAGCTTGAAAATGAAACATTCTCAAGAAAAAGGATTACGATAAAAACGCAATAATTTAGAAGTTTAAACAAATAAATTGAAAGCCTATGAGAAGATGATGAACAGTTGAAATAAAAAAGAGGGAGAGGTTAAAACCTCTCCCACACATGATTTACTTTGCAATAGCGGAAAATCTCACCTCACCGCCAGGCAATCATTTACTAAACCCATAAAATGAATTTAATAACAATGTAAAAGTATGAATAATAAATCAATCAACCAAAAAGCACACCTTTTTTATGCTTTATTAAAAAAAATCCCTATTGCTATGAGAATAACGCTTTTACTACTGTTTGTGCTCACTTTTCAACTACAAGCTGAACACATCTATTCTCAGGACACCAAAATTTCGCTGAATTTGAAGCATTCAACCATCGAAAAAGTATTGCAAACCATTGAAGAGAAATCCGATTATTACTTTCTGTACAACAACCGGTTAATTAATGTTGACCGGAAAGTAAGCGTGCGGGTAAGGAATGCCGCTATTTCAGCCGTACTGGAGAAGCTTTTTAAATCGGAAAATGTGGATTATGAAGTGAAAGGGACACAAATCATCCTTTCTCCTAAGGAAATGTACAGCCAGATAACTGCAGTTGCCGAAGCGGTGCAACAACAAAAAAAAGCCATT
>JAQVAJ010000260.1 GCA_028690885.1 Clostridia bacterium | reverse complement strand
TGATTTTTTTAGCATAACCTTCAAGCAGCTTTACCAGAAGTCTTCCTATAAATGAGGTCTGTATATCTTTTATTGTACTATTTATAGTATATGGTCTGTTTGAGGGTTCGTTTGGAATTTCAACATCTAAAACAGCTCTGAACTGATTATCTGGAATATCCAGAGTGTCTTTACCTAAAGCATAATATGCAGGAGCGACAGATCTCATGTCCAACGAATTAATATCTCTGTTTCCTTCAATTTCCACCTGAGCAGATAAATGAATATTTCTTGATGAAGAAGCTATCTCAACTGTATAAATCCCGCTTTCCACATGCCAGTCTGCACTGTATGTATTGAAGTAAGCAAATGCTCTTTTATCCAGGGTAAAAGTAACAGTCTTCTCCTGAGTTGGTTTTAAAACAACTTTGGAAAAACCTTTCAATTCTCTTATTGGTCTGAATACTATTTCTGATGATGACTTAATATACAGCTGAGTTATTTCTTTTGCTTCCATATGTCCTGTATTTTTAATTTTAAAAGACACATTCAATGTCTCATCATCTTTCATCTTGTTTTTATCCAGCTTGATATTTGAATATGTAAAGTTTGAATATGAAAGTCCGTATCCGAATGGAAATGCTACTTCCTTATTTGCTTTATCATAGTACCTGTAGCCTACAAAGATACTTTCTCGATACTCTGCATTCTTTTTCTTGGCAAACCATCTATATGACGGATTGTCCTCAAGTGATTTCACAAAACTTTCAGCTAGTTTTCCACATGGACTGTAATCTCCAAAAACAAGGTCATATACAGCACCTCCATTGTTTTGTCCAGTCAGATACATCATAATCGCACCCTTGACCAGTTTCATCCATGGCATAACTATTGCTGCTCCTGAATATATTATGGCTATTGTTAACCTATTGGCATTGCATACGCTTTCAATAAGCATATTATGAGATGGTGGTAGCTCCATATGAGTTCTGTCATAACCTTCTGACTCATAAGCATCTGGAAGACCTACAAAAACAATTGCTATATCTGCTTTTTTTGCGGTTTGCGCAGCTTCAGAAATCAACTGCATGTCTGGAACATCACTATTTGCGTCATAACCTCTCGCATACTCGAAATTAATACCCTTATTTGTAAACTCTTCAACCACACTAGTGACTTTGTATGATGATACATGTGAGCTACCGGCTCCTTGATACCTTGGTTTTTTTGCAAACTCACCTATAATTGCAACTTTAGTATCTTTTTTCAAAGGAAGAATATCATTGTTCTTAAGCAATACCGCGCTTTCTCTTGCAATACGTCTTGCAAGTTCATTGTTCGCATCCATATCGCAATTTTCTTTTTCAACATCATTCGAAGCTAATGCTATGGCTACCATTCTTGCAGCACTTTTATTTAGTGCTTTTATATCAAGCAACCCGTTTTTAACGGCACTAATAATCGCTTTTTCATTTTCAGTTCCTGAATATGGCATTTCCAGATCCAGTCCTGCACTTACTCCTTCTACCCTGTTATTAACTGCACCCCAGTCAGATACAACTGCACCTTTAAAACCCCATTCATCTCTTAAAATATCATTTAAGAATCTCTTGTTTTCTGATGCATATGTTCCATTAATTTTGTTATATGAACACATCACTGTCCATGGCTGGGCATTTTTAACAGCATCCTCAAAAGCAGGAAGATAAATTTCTCTTAATGCCCTTTCATCTACTATGGAATCAGAAACCAGTCTTAGTTTCTCTTGACTGTTAGCAAGATAATGTTTTATCGATGTTCCTACATTCTTGCTTTGAACACCATTTATGTACGCAGTTGCCATTTTTCCGCTTAAATACGGATCCTCACTGAAATACTCAAAGTTTCTCCCGCATAAAGGAGATCTCTTAATATTCACAGCCGGTCCTAACACTATTGATACTCCCTGGTCTAGGCATTCCCTTGCAACAGCAGCTCCCATTTCACCTATTAATTCAACATCAAATGAACAGGCAGTAGTACATGCTGGCGGAAAGCAAGTAGCCGGATATGATTCATTTATACCTAAATGATCTGATTCATCTTTTTGCTTTCTCAATCCATGCGGACCATCTGTCATCATTATAGATGGTACAGAATGCTCATTCACCTCTTTTGTATGCCAGAAATCCTTGCCTGAACACAAACTGGCTTTTTGCTCCAGACTCATTTTAGTAACTATCTTCTCCGCTTTTTCAACATATTCTGCTTTTATCGCATAGTTAGTCATTTGGTATACCTCCCTTCAAGTAACTGGTCAGCTTGTTCTTTCGTTATATTCCCCTGATTATATTCTGCCATTATCTGTACATCCTTGCTCCTTAATTTATACATTCTCAGGACTGGAAGTCCTAATATGACCCCTATTACTGGAAATAGTGAAAACATTACCCACTCCCCATGCAATGTGGCTTCTGACTGTACTACATTCAATCCTTCCTTAAACCCGAACCATCCTAAAACCAGCATTGCAACTGCTGTAGTTACAGCGCTCATAAGTTTTATAGTAAATGTCTGGATGGAAAAAGTTATCCCTTCTGCCCTTTCATTTGTCATGTATGTTCCATACTCTACACAATCTGGCGTAAACATGTATAACAAAATGGTAAATCCTCCGATACATATTCCTTTTAAAGCAATAAATATGTAAAAAGCAGTAAGATTCTCATATCCTACAAAATATGATATTATGCTGAACACTCCCATACCAGCAATTGACCAGAAATATATATGATATTTATCTATCTTTCGAGTAATTGAAGGTATTAATAAAGCTATTATCAAAGCAGGTACAACAAAGAATATGCTCACAATTGTAGCCATTGATTCATCTTTTAAGCAGTCTCTTGCAAAATATATAGCTACAACCTGAGAACTGTTTGCAAATGCTATTAGAATATATGAAAGATAAAATATGAGAAGGTATTTATTGTTTTTTACATACCTTATCATTTGTTTGTATGTAATCTTTTCCTGCTTTCTAACTTTAACTCTTTCTTTCCCAATGAAACATAAGGGAATCATAAAGATAAATCCTGCAATGGTTATTATAGCTGCTGTGGCAGTCCATCCAAGTACAGGCCGAATAGTTGGCAGTAAGACAACAATAGCCATAGAACCTATCGTACCCATAAATCTTCCTAAAGAAAGGATAGCTGTCCTTTCATTCATGTTATCTGTCATAGATGTTGATAATGCGAATATTGGCACATCACATACAGTATAGGCAATATCCCATAAAACATATGATATGATAGCCCAAACAATCTTAGCCACCGGGGAAGCGCTTATGGGCATTAAGAATATGAACATGGTAGTCGCGGCAATGAAGACAAGTGAAATTCTTATCCATGGCATGAATCTTCCTTTTTTAAATCTCGTCCTATCTACAATTATTCCAAAAATCGGATCATTTACAGCATCCCATATCTTAGTAACAAGAAGAATGATGGCAACAGCTGATGCTGTTATACCCATATCTGTAAAATATACCTGAATAAACATAGCGACAAGTATATAGAAAAAATTCTGTCCGAGAAAATACAGGCCATAACTAAGTCTCTCAGATAAAGACGATGAATAAACGCTTCTTGACCCCATAAAAGAGTTCCTCCTCACATGATAATAAGCCATTTAAACTAATAACATTGATATATCATTGAATATATGTCAGT
>JAQVAJ010000259.1 GCA_028690885.1 Clostridia bacterium | reverse complement strand
GACCAGTATCTTGCAATAGTAGTAGTTTTTACAATAGCATGGATTATTATGTGGGCGGAAAGTTATTCATTCTATAAGATAGGCGAACCGCCGATGAGTCCTGCAACAAAAAAAATTAAGCTGAAAGATGTATTCATAGTACCTATAAAAAATAAAGAATTCATGAAATTTATGGTGCCTATCGCAGCTTTCTACTTCATATGGTATATAGCTATGTCATATGGAACTCTTTATCAGTTAAATTATCTTGGCCTGTCATATACCTTTATTTCACTAGCTTCTGTATTAAATGTAATACTACAGTTTATATGGTATCCGATAATAGGCAAATTAGTGGACAGATATAACACTGATTTGCTTCTTATGGCATGTTTTATGTTGTATTTCATTGACTCTCTTATATGGGGTTTTACTAATCTTTCATCAAAGTATTTGATGATAATTTTAGTAAATGTGATAGCATCAATGACGGCACCGTTCTTTTCTCTTACTCTGTTTAAAAAGAAGTATGATATAATACCACAAACAGAAAGGTCGCTTTATGATGGGTTTTATACTGCAATAATAGCTTCAATAATAGCATTAGCACCAATAATCGGAAGCTTGCTTAAAGACTATATAGCAGTAAATATAAAACCATTCTGGATATTTGAAGTACCACAGTTTCAGTTGATATTCATGGTAACTAATATATTGCTTTTAGTATTAATACTATTTAATTTGAAAAAAACAATCAGACTATATAAAGAAGCTAAAAGTCAGGGTTCTGATGATACAGATAACTAAAATAGGAGGAAGTCGTGGAAATTTTAAAAAAACTTACAGATGCATTCGGAGTCAGTGGAAGAGAAGATGAAATAAACGCTGTTATAACCGAACTGGTAAAAGATTATGCTGATGAAATAAAATATGACGGAATCGACAACGTCATAGCAGTAAAAAAAGGAAATGGGAAAGATAAAAAGAAGATAATGGTATCTGCTCATAAAGACGAGATAGGGTTTATGATAATGAGCATTGACAGTGATGGATACATAAATTTAAGACCTATTGGAGGAATTCCTGTATCTTTATCAATAGGAAACAGGATAATATTCAAAAATGGAACAGTGGGTGTTTTAAGTTTTAAAAAAGATTCAGAGAATATTAAAAACAATAATGTTGGTGATATGTTTGCTGATATTGGCGCAAAAAATAAGGAAGATGCCTTAAATTATGTAAAACCAGGTGATGTTGGAAGTTATTATGGTCCTTTGTGTGAGTTGAAGAATGATAGAGTTATTGCAAAAGCACTGGACAACAGAATAGGTTGTTATATTTCAATTAAAACAATGATGGAGAATACTAAACCATACAATGATATATATTATGTATTTACCTCTCAAGAGGAATTAGGACTTAAAGGTGCAACTGTGGCAAGCCGTGTTGTAAAACCTAATATTGCAGTAGCAGTTGATGTAACTTCATCATTTGATACCCCTGTTACAAAAGAGGGCAATTCTGTTTTAGGCGGAGGAGCTGCTATTAAAATTATGGACAGATCAGTTATATGTGATGAAAAATTAATAAGTATAATGCAGGAACTATGCAAAAAATCAGAAATTGCATACCAATCAGATATTTTGGCAGCGGGAGGAACTGATGCTGGTGCTATATATACATCAAATGAAGGAGTACGTACTGGTGGTATATCAATACCTATGAGATATGTGCATGGTCCAGTAGGAATGGTTGATATGAATGATGTTAAGGCTTGCATAAGCCTATTGAAGGGCTTTATTGGGCAAAAAATATGAAAAATCATATATATACAATAAAAGTTATTATTTTCATATATTGAAAAGAGCAAAACTGTGATAAACTATTACCGTTATAACAATATCGTTTATCTAGGGATTTATTTAAACAGAAGGGTTGGTGTTGTAATTGGACGAAAATAGCTTGAGAATTTACAAGAAGAATGAAAAGAAAATCTTCACCAAGGTAAATATAATGATTTACCTGATGATAGTGCCCGGCGTGGTACTATATTATGTTTTCCGCTATATCACAATGCCTGGTATTATGATAGCTTTCCAGGAATTTACTACTGGCGGATTCAAGTACTGGTGCGGATTTGAAAACTTTGACAAACTGTTCGGATTAAGAGCTTTTTGGCAGGCTTTCAGGAATACATGGGTGTTTATAGGATTGGAATATGTTTTTATTAAACCATCTCCAATCATATTAGCATTATTGCTCAATGAAGTAAGAATCATGTGGTTCAAGAAGACTGTTCAGACAGTATCTACGTTACCGAACTTCCTTACATGGGTTGTTGTCAGCGGTATTTTTATACAGCTTCTATCACCTAGTACAGGTTACGTGAATGCTATTATTGCATTACTGGGAGGCGAAAGGATATACTTCCTTGGAAGAGCACAGATATTCCCATGGCTTTTAACATTCATAAGGATATGGAGAGGGGTAGGATATTCGTCAATCATTTATCTTGCCGCACTCGGTGGTGTTGATCCAGAGCTTTATGAAGCAGCTGTTATCGATGGCGCTTCAAGATGGAAACAAACACTTTATGTTACACTACCAGGAATTAAGAACACAATCGTAGTTCTGTTGGTATTCTCATTCTCCGGTATCATGGGCGGCTTGTTCGAGCCGGTATTTACCTTGACAGACGGAAACGCATTACTTGATGAGACTGCTATGGTTTTGGACGTATACATATACAATACCGGTATTAGACAAGGTAAGTTCAGTATGTCAACAACAACCGGATTATTTAATTCAATAATTTCAACCATTCTTATGTTAAGCGCTAACTACGCTAGTAAGTACTTAACCGAAGATGGAAGAACGATAATATAGGGAGAAGGTGAGATAAATGTTAAAAAGATCATTAGGCGAAAAGGTTTTCAATATATTCAACTTATTGGGAATGCTCGTATTTTCAGTAATCATCATTGTTCCGGTATTATTCGTTTTTAGAAACTCTTTCGAGTTAAGTGAGACGTCTACCACTACACTTAGATTATGGCCAGAACAGTTCTCTACAGTATTCTATGGAATGGTGCTAAAAGATGATTCAGTTTACGGACCATTACTTAACTCTGTATTCGTTACTTTGGTAGGTACTCCATTAACATTAATAATAAACGCATTAGGCGCTTATACAATGAGTAAAAGAGAGTTGCCAGGAAAGAACTTCTTCGCATATTACATGGTTATTATACCAATGTTGATAGGCGGAGGAACAATACCAATGTTCCTTCTTATCAGATCATTAGGAATGATAGATACACTTTGGGCTATAATTGTTCCCGGACTTGCATCAGGATGGAATATGACTCTTATCAGAAACTATTACTGGTCCATTCCAAACGAACTGACCGAATCAGCAAGAATTGACGGAGCACCTGAAATGACAATCTTCATTAAGATTATCTTGCCATTGTCAAAACCAGTTCTGTCAGCATTAGGACTGTTAACTGGTATCGGATTATGGAATACATTCTATGCAGCTATGATTTACATCAGAAGCCCCATCAAATGGACATTTCCTGTTAAGATTCGTGAAACAGTTATGAAGAACGAAGGTAATGACAAACTGTGGGAAGAAATGATGGTTGCAGCTGGTCTTGACCCGACAGAGCTTTTAATAAATCAGTCTGGTCTAGGCGGAGCGATGATGGTTAC
>JAQVAJ010000258.1 GCA_028690885.1 Clostridia bacterium | reverse complement strand
GTAACATGCCCTAAATGCAAAGGTAATGTTATTCATAAAAAAACTAAAAAAGGAAAACCTTTTCTTTCATGTGAAAATTATCCAGATTGTGATTTTTCATCATGGGGAACAATTGTTAAAAATAGAAATTGCCCAAAATGTGATAATTTTTTAGTAAAACTATATGAGGAAAAAAAGCCTGTTATACGCTGTTCAAATCCAGAGTGCGATTATCTCGAAAAAGATATAAAAAGTTATGGAAAGGGTAGCAAAAAAAATAAAGATTAATGATAGTAATATTTGTATTAATGTTGTAGGTGCCGGTTTAGCCGGATGCGAAGCAGCAAACTATATCGCTAATAAAGGATATATTGTTAATCTTTTTGAAATGAAACCTCAAGAATTTACTAGAGCTCATAAATCGACAGACTATTGTGAACTTATATGCAGTAACTCATTTAAGAATAAATCCATTACATCAGCAACAGGTTTACTTAAGCAAGAATTAATTCGTATAGGTTCACTAATATTGAAATGCGCATATGATAATGAACTGCCTGCAGGTTCGGCATTAGCTGTTGACAGAGATAATTTTTCGAAACAAGTTACATATTCAATAAAAAGTAATCCAAATATTAATATCGTTACAAAAAGAGTTAATAGTATAGATGAGCTAATTGTCAATGATTCAACCTATACAATTATTTGTTCTGGTCCTCTTACAACTGATAATTTAGCAGATAGTATTATGAGTACAATAGGTGATAATAACTTATATTTTTACGATGCAATAGCTCCAACTTTACAATTTGACGAAATTGATTTTAATTATGCTTATATGGCATCAAGATATTCTAGTGAAGATAAGTCATATATAAATTGCCCTTTAACAAAAGAGGATTACGATAAGTTTTACAATTTTCTAGTATCAGCAGAAACTGTAAAACTTAAGAAGTTTGAAGAACAGAAAGTTTTTGAAGGATGTATGCCTGTTGAGGTTTTAGCAAAAAGAGGTTATGACTCTTTACGGTATGGACCAATGAAACCTGTAGGATTAACAAATCCACACACTAATTCAAAAGATTATGCTGTAATACAGTTAAGACAGGACAACTTAAAAGCTAGTATATATAATATGGTTGGATTTCAGACGAATCTTACATTTCCCATGCAACAGCAATTACTCAAATATATTCCAGCACTAAAGAATTGTAAAATTTTAAGATTTGGTGTGATGCATAGAAATACATATCTTGATTCTCCAAATATACTTAATAAATTTTTTCAGATGAAATCAAATAAAAATGTTTTTTTTGGAGGTCAGATTACAGGAGTTGAAGGATATCTTCCTTCAACAGCTTCTGGTCTTGTAGCTGCAATAAACTGCATAAAAGAAATTAGAGGTAAAAATAAAGTAGATTTTTCCTCATCAACTGTTATTGGTTCTTTACAAAACTACATATCTACTCCACCCATTAAAAAATTTCTTCCAATGAATGCAAACTATGGAATAATGACTCCATTACCTGAGAATATTAGAAATAAAACAAAAAAATATGAAGAGTACTCAAAAAGGTCTTTGGAAGTATTAGAAAAAATTATCTCTGACTATGAAATCTGACTCTTTCAATCATATTATTCCTAGCAAGATTTTCAATTGAATCATCAAGTTTTGATAATTTGAAGTCTTTAATTCTTTGTTTCATAAAAGTACTTATTATCAAGTCTGCTAACCTTGGATTCTTTGGCAAGAGGGGACCATGTCCATATGAACAGAAAACATTTTTATATCTTGCACCTTCAGTATTATCTTCTCCGTTATTTCCATTTCCTTTAGTTATTTGTCCCAGACTGTTTACAGATTTAGATAAATATGTTTTACCGGAATGATTCTCAAATGCTATAACTTCAAAATACCCGTCATCATCTTGACATGTAAACTTGTAATCTCCAATCATTCGTTTCTTTTGACCAATAGTATGAATGTCTAGTGCTCCTACGAATTCAAGATTTTGTCCATCCCATGTCTTATAATATTTCCCCAAAAGCTGATAACCTCCGCAGATTGCTAAAAATGTTTTGTTATCATCAACTGCTTTTTTTATAAGTTCTTTCTTGTTAACAAGAAGATCCTCAAGTAATATTTCCTGCTCAAAGTCCTGACCGCCACCTATAAAGAACATGTCATAATTTTCTGGATAAAGTTTATCTTTTACAGTTACATTTTCAATTATGCAGTTGATATTTCTCCAAAGCAATCTTTTTTGGATGCATAGTACATTTCCATAATCACCATAAAGATTCAATATATCAGGATAAAGATGACATATTCTAATAGTATCACTCATTCGTAAAATTCCTTTAGTCCGTATTTTTTTACTAACATATTCCTAAGTTCAAACATTGCCGTGTATGTTGGAGTTATATAGACTGGCACATTATGGTTCAGAGCAACATTTATCAACTTTTCGTTATCTTGTTCAATTGATACCATAGACATATCAAAACCTTCATATTTTAGCCTTAAAGCCATGTCATAAGCTCTTTTACCACCAATGTAAATATGTTTAAGCATTTTCGATATATTTAGCAGCTTATTAAATGAAACATCATATATCCAAGATACATCTGTTCCATCTGCAGATAAATCATTAAGCATAATTACATGAACAAATGGCTTGTCTATAATTGAAAAATAGTTAAGTATCTGATTAAAACCAGCAGGATTTTTAACTAGTATAATATTCACCGGAATGGAATTAATAAATATCTTTTCCATTCTACCGAAACCGCTTTGAAAATTTGATATTGATGAAAGAATGAATTTATCTTCTACTTGAATTGAATGTAGCGCGCAAGCAGCTGCCGTCGCATTATATATATTATGTGCACCTGGAAGATTGACTCTTATTTCATATGATTTATCTAGTATTTTTAAAATTACATTGCTGCCAGATTCATCTATGTTCAATATATCTGTAATACATATTTCAGGATTTATCCTTCTGTAATCACAGTTAGTGCATTTAAAGCCTCCCAAATGGGCATATGTGATATAGTCATACTCGTATGGATGTCTGCATTTTAAGCAGTACAGTGCATCTTTCGGCTCTTTTGCCAAATTATCATAAATATATGTATTTATTCCATATAGAATTGTTTTCTTTAATGTTAGATTTATTAAATAGGTACATAATGAGCAATCAGCATTTATGCAAATTGTTACATCTTTGCAATTATTAATACCTTTTGCAATTAAGTTAAGAGTATGCGAAATTTCACCATACCTGTCAAGCTGGTCTCTGAAAATGTTGGTAACTAATATTGTTTGAGGCGAAATAAAGTTAGTAACCTGATTCAATGCTGCTTCATCACATTCAATAACTGCATACTGATATTTATTTATTCCTTTTAAATTCGAATTAATACAAAAAGAAGTAACAACACCACTTAAAAGGTTAGCACCCGATTTATTAGTAAAATATTTAAGATCAGCTTCTATGAATCCCTGTTCAATAATTCTTGAAGTTGTAGTTTTGCCATTTGTACCTGTCACTATTATTACTTTTACATTTTTTGAAACATGACTCAGAATATCTTTACATAGAAAAAGTGCTATCTTTCCTGGAAGAGCCGTTCCACCTTTTTTTAAAAGCCTAAGCAGATAGCATGATAATTTACAAAATAATACTGACAAAAAAACATTCAATTTCATTA
>JAQVAJ010000257.1 GCA_028690885.1 Clostridia bacterium | reverse complement strand
TTTATGCGAGAAGTATTTGTGCTTCTCCTATTATTTATTAACTCAGCTCAAACTGCCCTGTATAAAGCTTGAAGTATCTGCCTTCCTGCTTTAGAAGATTCTCATGGTCTCCTCTTTCGATTATCTGGCCATTTTCCAGTACCATTATCGCATTGGAGTTTCTGACAGTAGACAATCTGTGTGCTATAACGAATACTGTTCTTCCTTCCATAAGCTTATCCATTCCTTTTTCAATCAAAGCTTCGGTCCTGGTATCGATGGAGCTTGTTGCTTCATCAAGTATCAGAACAGGTGGGTTTGCAACTGCAGCTCTGGCTATTGAAAGAAGCTGACGCTGTCCCTGGCTCAAGTTTGCTCCGTCTGAAGTTAATAAAGTGTCATAACCTTCAGGTAGGTATTTTATAAAGGAATCTGCATTTGCAAGCTTTGCTGCTTCTTCAACTTCTATGTCTGTTGCATCCAGTCTGCCATAGCGTATGTTTTCACGTATGGTACCAGTAAACAGGTGAGTATCCTGCAATACCATTGCAAGAGATCTTCTCAAGTCTTCTTTCTTAATCTTCTTTATATCTATCCCATCATAAGTTATTTCGCCCTGCTGTATCTCGTAGAAGCGGTTTATGAGATTGGTAATGGTGGTTTTTCCTGCGCCTGTTGAACCGACAAATGCTATCTTCTGGCCTGGTTTTGCATACAAAGAAACATTCTTTAGTACATCGGTTCCTTCATTGTATGCGAAAGTGACGTTATTAAACCGGACATCGCCTTTTAATTCAATATATTCAACTGTATTATCATTGTTAATATGTTTCCATGCCCAATGACCTGTCTGTGTGGAGCATTCAGTCATATCATTCCCATCTTTGCATACATTGACAAGTGTTACATAGCCTTCATCGAATTCTTTGGGTTGGTCGAGTACTTCGAATATTCTTTCAGCACCTGCAAAAGCTGCTAAGATAGCATTTATCTGCTGGGATATCTGAGTTATAGGTTGGGAGAACTGTCTTGTGAATTGCAAAAAGGAAGCTAACGAGCCTATATCCAGCATTCCGTTTATACACAATATCGCGCCGACAGCTGCAGTTGCAGCATAGTTCAGATGTCCTAAATTTCCCATGATAGGCATTATAATATTCGCATATGTGTTAGCATCTGTTGCAGCGATTCTCAGATTCTCGTTTTTCTTGTTGAAGTCCTCTACAATATTTTCTTCATAGCAGAATACTTTTACTACTTTCTGGCCTTCAATCATTTCCTCAACAAAACCATTAACCTCACCCAGCTCTTTTTGTTGTTTTTTAAAGAACTTGGCGCTGTTGCTTCCTATCTTCTTTATGATAAGGAACATGACAGCAAGAGTTAATACAATTATTAAAGTAAGTATCGGGCTTAAGACAAGCATCAGTGTGAAAATACCGACAACTGAAACAGATGAAGATATGAACTGAACGAAACCGTTGCTTATGGCCTGACGAAAGGTTTCCACATCATTTGTAAATCTTGACATAACCTCGCCATGCGTATGGGTATCAAAGTATTTAATGGGAAGATCCTGTATTTTGTTAAACAAGTCTCTTCTTAAATTTTTCAGTACTGAGTTGGTTACCTTCATCATTTGATAGTTGTACAGATAAGAGGCTATTACGCTTGAAAGATATATACCGGCCATAACCATAAGGAACTTGATTAAAGGAAGATAATCCTCACCTGTGGGATTTGTGCCTGTCAATGGAGCTATATAGTCATTAATAAGAGGCTTTAAAAGGTATGAAGCCGCTACTGTTCCAGCTGAACTTAACAGCACTAAGATTATGACGAATATCAGTCTTGTCCTGTATGCGAAAAGATAATCAAGCAGCCTTTTAAAAGTCTTTTTTGTATTCTTGGGTTTCTGGAACCTGTCAACCTGAGGGACATGTCTTCTCTGTTGCTGTGTCATATTAAGCCACCCCCTTTTGTTGAGAATAGTAAACTTCAGAATAAATAGTATTTGTTTTTAATAGTTCTTCATGAGTCCCGACTGCATCGATTTTACCGTCGTTCATAACTATAATTTTATCAGCGTCATATACTGAGGTTATCCTCTGAGCGATTATGAGGACGGTAGTGTCTGAAGTGTTCTTTTTAAGCTCGTTACGGATTGATGCGTCTGTGGCGGTATCCACTGCTGATGTAGAATCATCCATGATAAGTATTTTCGGATTCTTAAGCAGGGCTCTTGCAATACACAGTCTCTGCTTCTGTCCGCCTGAAACATTTACTCCGCCCTGTCCTAAATTAGTCATATACCCATCAGGAAAACTCATTATAAAGTCATGAGCATTTGCTATTTTACATGCCTTTTCTATTTGTTCTGTCGATGCATCAGGATTACCCCATTTAAGATTATCAAGGATAGTTCCGGAAAATAGCGTATTCTTCTGAAGGACAACGCTTACTGCATCACGTAATGCTTTAAGTGAGTAGTCTTTTACATTCCTTCCACCGACAAGAACCTCTCCTTTATCAGCATCATAAAGCCTTGGAATCAACTGGATAAGAGTTGTTTTAGCAGAACCTGTGCTACCAATGATTCCTACTGTTTCACCTTTGTTGATTATAAGGTTAATGTCTTCAAGTATATAATTTTCATTCTTCTTTGAATACTTGAAAAATACATTTTTAAATTCAATATCACCTGATTCTACAGATAATTCCTTGTCGGAATCCTTATCAGTAAGGTCTGAAACTGTATCAAGAACCTCAGCAACACGGACTCTGGATGCCCGTGACATTATAAGCATTATAAATATGAAAGAGAGCATCATAAGTGACATCAGGATTTGTCCTATATATGATATGAAGGATATAAGCTCGCCTGTAAGCATCTGGCCAATTATTATCTGTTTTCCGCCAAGCCATAGTATTGCTATCATACAGCTGTACATTGCAAGCATCATCAACGGCATTGTTGTAATGAGAAGTTTTTCCGCATGAAGGGAAGCAGCCATATTCTCATTATTAGTCTTGTTGAATTTTTCCTTTTCGTGGTCTGAACGAACAAATGCTTTTACCTCACGTATAGCAATTAAATCTTCCTGTACAGATGAGTTAATAGTATCGTATTTTTTCATCATTTCCTGGAAACGGGGGAAAGCCTTTGTCGAAATGATTATTATCACGCCTACAAGTATTGGAATAACAACTAAGAATACCGACACCAATGACCTATTTATCCTTATAGCCATGATAAGAGCGCTTATGAACATGAAAGGCGATCTGACTGCCATTCTAAGTACCATATTGAAAGCGTTCTGTATCTGGGTAATATCCTGAGTGGAGCGGGATATTAGGCTTGCTGTAGTGAACTTGTCCATATTTGAAAAGGAGAAACCCTGTATCTTTGAGAATACGCCTCTTCTAAGTTCAGCACCAAATCCGATTCCTGCGACTGCTCCTAATCTTGAAGCTATCATTCCGCAGCCTAAGCTTAATAAAGCCATTAATACCATCAGTAGTCCCTGATTTACTATATACCCTACATCGCTGTTGGCAATTCCGACATCCACTATCTTTGCCATGATAAATGGTATGTTTACTTCCAGCAAGACTTCTGCAATTATGAACAGCGGCGTCAGAAATGTCTGAAGCCAGTACTTCTTTGCATATGGAAGAAGTTTACTTATCATCCTAATCCTCCCTTTTTATGGATCTTTTT
>JAQVAJ010000256.1 GCA_028690885.1 Clostridia bacterium | reverse complement strand
CAAATATCTGACCGTTTTTGAAAAGCCATTTGAGGATGCTCCGGCAGCGGTAGTGGAAGAGGTTAAGGGAAAACTGCAACTGATGCAGCATGAGAATCCCATCGCCTCAGTAGTGGTGATCGCCCACAACGAGGAGACACGGTTGCTGAGCTGCCTATGGTCGCTCAGCGACAACATTTGCCGCTACCCGGTGGAGATCATCGGCGTGAACAACAACTCGGTCGACAGAACAGGGAATGTCTTCGAAGCAGCCGGAGTTCCAATCTTTTTCGAGGAACAGAAGAGCTGTGGCTATGCACGGCGTTGCGGTCTCAACAATGCTAAAGGCAAATATTACATCTGCATCGATTCTGATACCATGTATCCACCACACTATATCGAAACTGTGATCCGCGTGTTGGAGAAACCGGATGTCGTGGCTGTCTCTTCCTTCTGGAGTTTTATTCCGGATAAGGATCATTCCAAATGGGGATTAAAGTTTTACGAAGCTGTAAGAGATCTCTACATACGTGCGCTTTTCCTCAAACGTCCTGAGAGAGGGGTGCGAGGTATGGTGTTTGCCTACGAAGCAGCGTATGGCAGGAAGGTGGGTTACAGGGTGGAACTGATAAGAGGGGAAGATGGGTCGATGGCCTTGGGCTTGAAGAAATATGGTAAGATAAAATTGATCACTTCACGCAAGGCGCGTGCCGTAACTGCCAGCAATACCCTCAACGCGGATGGAACTTTGTTCAGTAGTTTCAAAATGAGGGTTTTGAAGGGGCTGAAGAACATCAACTTCTTTTTCACCCGCCAGCATAATCCTCCGAAAGATGAGGAGTCGAACCTGATTGATAATACAAAGAGATAGATTCATTGATATTACTCATTATGAAAGATGCGATATATAAATGGCTGCAAAATAAACCTGGATTAAAACATAATATTCATTACTGTCTTGTACACCCCTATCGTACAAGACCCAGATGGTGGGTACGCAATCTACTAATGCCTTTCTTAATCAAGAAGGACAAAGGAGCTTATATTGCAAGAACAGTGAGAAGGGATTTGTATCCTTTTCATCATTTTTCTCTTGGTAAAAAGTCGATCATTGAAGATTTTGCAACGATTAATAACGGAATGGGATTTATTAAAATCGGTGACAATTGCCGTGTCGGAATAGGGTCAGTGATAATCGGGCAAATAACGATGGGAGACTATGTTGTGACAGGCCAACATTGTATGTTTGCGGGATTGAATCACAATTATCAGGATATTGATAAACCGATGGACGAGCAGGGAGTCTACACGCTACCTATAAAAATTGGCGATTGTGTATCGTTTGGTGCTAATGTGGTGGTGCTTCCGGGCGTAACAATAGGTTCACATTCATACATTGCTGCTGGAAGCGTCGTTACAAAGTCTGTTCCGCCATATTCTGTTGTATCAGGGCCAGCGGCGAAAGTCACTTTTGATTTGAAAAAAGGAATAAAAATAAAATAAGTTGAATATGAAATTAGAAGAATTTGTGAATAGTTTTGCGGATCAATTTGAGTTAACAGAGAAAGATGAGATTTCAGCACAAACCGAGTTTAAAATGCTTGATGAGTGGGATTCAATGATTGGACTCTCTGTGATCGGAATGGTATTTAATACTTACAATGTAAAGATTTCCGGTGAAGATATCAATAATGCGGTTACAATTGTGAACCTGTTTGAATTGGTTCAATCCAAATCAGAAATAGAATGATCGATGCTTTCTCATTGCATAACAAGAAGATTCTCGTAACTGGAGCTTCTTCAGGAATAGGTAAAATAATTGCTGAGAAGCTTTCTGAAAAAGGAGCAACGCTGACTATTACAGGACGCAATGAATTGCGGTTAAGAACAACACTTGAAAACCTCAATGGGGAGAGTCATCAATCACTGATTGCGGATTTAACAAATTCAACTGAATTGCAAAGCCTTGCAGAAAAAACGGATAGGCTGGATGGTGTTGTTTTTTGTGCTGGTATTGTTCAATATATGCCAGTCAAGCATCTAAATTTATCATCTTTCGATGAGATATTTGATGTCAATTTTAAAAGTCAGATTGCTTTATACCAACAGTTGCATTCCAAAAAGAAGATAAGTCAACATGCATCGCTCGTGTTTATTTCATCCATTTCTGCTGTATCGGCAGTTCCGGCAACATTGGCATATGCAACATCAAAAGATGCTATCAATAGTGCTGTCAGGATACTTGCTTCGGAATTGTCAAAACTGGGAGTGCGAGTAAATAGTATCAGTCCCGGTTTGATCGAGACTCCATTATTGGAAAATACATTTCTCAATAAAGAAGTCTTTGAGAAGAATGCCGTTAAATATCCCCTTGGACCCGGAAAATGTGAAGATGTTGCAAACGCTGTAATTTTCTTATTATCTGATGCTTCTCGTTGGATAACAGGGACAGATCTGATTGTGGATGGCGGATATATGTTAAGACAATAAAAATATTCAAATGTTATGAATGCCTTTATCAAAGCAATATCTTATTATGTTCCAGATTCTTTCGTGACGAATGCTGACATCGTAAATGATTTTCCTGATTGGACTGAAAAGAAAATTTCCCAAAAAATTGGAATCAAAAGGAGATACATTTCAAATAATCTGACTGCCGGAGACATGGCTGAAAGGGCTGCAAACAATTTATTTGAAGAGCATTCAATTGATCGCTCAACAATAGATGCACTTATTCTTTGTACACAGAGTCCTGACTACTTTTTGCCAACTACAGCTTGTCTGTTGCAGGATAAACTGGGATTGTCTAAAAACGTAGCGGCCTTTGATTTTAATCAAGGGTGTTCCGGGTTTATATATGGTTTAGCAATTGCAAAGAGCTTTGTTTTGAGTGGGATTGCGAGCAATATACTTCTGGTAACTTCCGAATCTTACAACAAATACATTCATCCCAAGGATAGAGGAAACAGGGCAATATTCTCTGATGCAGCTGCCGCAACCTTAATTTCATCAGATGGCATACTCGAAATTGGTGACTTTGTGTTGGGCACAGATGGCAGAGGAGCAAAGAATTTAATTGTTGAAACGGGTGCGGCAAGACATATTGACAAAATGGGGATTGAAATTGATCCGGAGAACGGAGTGTTTCAGTCACCTGATTATTTATACATGAACGGAAATGAGGTGTTCAGTTTTTCACTCGAGGTGGTGCCACCTTTAGTGCGTGATGTTTTAATAAAGAACAAATTAAGTCAGGAGATGGTTGACTTGTTTGTCTTTCATCAGGCTAATAAACACATGCTTAATTTCATACGAAAAGGATTGTTTATTGATGAAGCAAAATTCTACTTATGCATGGAAGATTTTGGGAATACCGTTTCTTCCACAATTCCCATAGCACTTTATCATGCGCTGAAAGAAAGCAATATCAATCCATCGAAAAGCACAATACTTATAACTGGTTTTGGGGTAGGATATTCGTGGGGTGGGACAATCTTAAAATTTAAAAATTGACATATTTGAAATGACCTTAATAGAAAACAAAAGTTTTTTTCACCCGCCAAACGAAACCACCCAAAGATGAGGATTCCAACCTGATCAAAGATTGATAGTAACGATAAAAACGATTGAAAACTGTTTTATTACATTAGAAGATATTATTTTGACCACGATAGTTGCCTCTCTTTTCTGGTTTTCTCTTTTCCTGGTATTTTACACCTATATC
>JAQVAJ010000005.1 GCA_028690885.1 Clostridia bacterium | reverse complement strand
GAAAATATAATGCAATTGCATTATACAAGGTGATTATTGTGATTGGTCAAAGACTTAAAGAAATACGAAAAAACAAGGGAGTGACACAGGATGAGCTCGCCGAGCTTTTAGGAGTGCAAAAATCCACTATAAACTCTTATGAAAGTGATAAGATTGATCCTGTTGATAAATCCAAAGTTATGATAGCAAAGCGTTTTAATATTTCGCTGGATTATCTTCTGGGAGTAATAGATATACCTGTACCTTATTTTAATGACAAGATGATTATTTTGCCTGACAATATTAAAGATCACCAAATGAATTTTATTAATGAGTATATCGCCTTTACAACAAAGCAATCAGATTATTAATGAACTATATCAGCGAATATGATTATAATTTAACTATTATTACAATTATAAGTGAACTTTTTCAACATTCCCTATTGACATAATAACTCGTAAATGGTATAATAATGGAAGTTATTGTTTAGTAATCATTGAATTTGCAGAGAATTTGCAGAAAGAGAGCAGGAATATGACATACAAGTTTCGACAGATATTTTATGAATATTTAAGTAAGCACAGTTTTATTTCTATGTGTTCTTGCTTTTTACATAACCATAAAGATAATTATGCTCTAACGACATGAACGCCGTCTGTAACTGCGCACATGTCGTTTTTATTATTTAGTTACCATTGATTTTGGACAAACCCCTAAGCACTTATCAGAAGTTAATCGTCGGTGGGTCGCGTTAACGGACGATAAGGATTATATAGTGATTATTAGGTAACGTGTCTTTTAATTAGGTAAAGACAGGCGAAAGGGTGAAACTATACCCTGTTTACTCCTGAAAGGAAGGTTACAATGTTATACTGGTATATATTTTTTGCATTAACCGGCCGAGAACAGCAGATCGCAAACAAGATAAATCAACATTTTGATAATGAAGCTTTTACAGCTTTTATTCCTATGTTGGAAGTATTATTTAGAAACTCGGGTAAAGTACATAAGGAAATGAAAATCATGTTTCCAGGCTATGTATTTATCGAGTCGGGATTATGCAGCGCTGAATTTTTACAACATACAAGTTATATAGTCAGAACTTCCAAAGATGTTATTAAAATTTTAAGATATGGTGATTCAGATGAAATTGCTGTCCGCGAAGTTGAACGCACATCACTGATGTGTTTATGTAATGATAATCACTGTATTGAGACTTCGGTAGGTTTTGCCGAAGGAGATAGAATTTATATAGAAAAAGGCCCTTTGGAGGGTAGAGAAAGTATGATACGAAAAATAAACAGACATAAAATGAAGGCATTAATTGATTTAGAAATTATGGGTGGATTAAGACAGGTCGCGATTGGGCTTGAAGTGTTGAAGAAAATATAAAGGCAGTATCAATAAGGGTGTAAGTTGATTGAATGTTTTATTATTATGTAAAGACAGTGTGAGCAAGGGCGATTTCGCAGTATGTCAATTAATAAGTATTCCATTTAAAATCTTAAAAGAAAGTTGTAACAATATTTTATAGAATTATATCAGGTGATAATCATGAAAAACCGTCCTTATCCGCTTAATGTTGTTCCGCAAATAAGCAATTTAAAAGAAATGGTTGAATATTGTGAAAAAACTTATAAAAATGCCACTGCTTTTCAATTTGAAAAGAACAATAAAAAAATAAAAATTAGCTTTGAACAATTCCATCAAGATATTACTACATTGGGTACTATATTATATAGTATGAGACTAAAGCAAAATAACATTGCCTTGATAGGAGAAAATTCATATGAATGGATCGTTTCTTATTTTGCTACTGTAAATGGCGGCAATATTATTGTTCCGATCAATCATGGAATATCAGAAGATGAACTTATATCCTTATTATTAGAATTAAACATATCAACAATCTTTGTTTCTGACAAATTTATGAATATTGTACAAAAAATCAAAAAATGTACTGGATTACAAACTATAATTTGTATGGAACAGGACATACCAACACTTCTATCACAAGGCGCAACTTTACTTGACCGGGGGGAACGCTCATTTATCGATTATTCTGTGCAAGAGGATGTATGTTGCACAATTCTCTATACTTCAGGGACAGCCGGAAAACCGAAAGGGGTTATGTTGTCCCATAAGAACATTGTTAGCGACACAATAGCTTCCATTAAAAATGTTTATTTTGCAGGGACAAGCATATTGGTGTTGCCGTTATATCATTCCTTTGCCTTTACAGCAAGTGTTTTATGCATTTTGATTTCGGGTAGAACCATATCAATCAATCAAAATCTAAAAAATCTAAGGAATGACTTTAACAATTATCAGCCGCAAAATTTAATCCTAGTTCCTATGATTGTAGAATCATTATATAAACAAATATGGATGCAAGCGAAAAAAAACAGGAAAGATTGTTTGTTACATTGTCTTATTATGTTAAGCAACTGTTTGCTGAAGCTTAGAATAGACTTGAGAAAGAAGTTGTTTTCCAGTATACATAATTCATTTGGAGGGAAATTGGATTTTATCATATCCGGTGGCGCGCCAATTCCAAATAAGTATGTAAAGGGATTCCGTGATTTTGGCATACAGATTTTAAACGGGTATGGGATTACAGAATGTTCGCCGGTACTTGCTGTCAACCGTAATAATTATTTCAGAGATTACAGTGTAGGTCAGGTACTTGATGGGATACATCTGAAAATTATCGATGGAGAGATACTTGTAAAAGGTGATGTTGTAACTACTGGTTATTATAATAATGTACAAGAAACGAGTTTAGCTTTTCAAGATGGTTGGTTTAATACAGGTGATTTAGGCTATTTGGACAATAATGGCTTTTTATATATTACAGGTCGTAGGAAAAACCTGATTATTTTAAGCGATGGAAAGAATGTTAGCCCTGAAGAGCTGGAGGATCATTTTTATCGTTTGGATTATGTAAAAGAAGTAATTGTGTACCAAAAAGGTGAACATATTGAAGCAGAGGTTTATATTGGCGAAGATAGATCACAATGCAATGACTCACAAATTAAGCAGGACCTCAAGATGATAAACAACCAACTGCCAAAACACAAAAACATATCAAAAGTTATTATCAGACAGACTGAATTTCCCAAGACATCTACAAAGAAAATAAGGAGAATAACGAGTAATGCAACAACAGGAAATAATGAACAAACTTGAAGAGATTATTACACCTTACATGGAAAATACATGTACGATAAATATGGATTCAGATATACTAAATGATTTATCGATTAATTCATTTGATTTCGTAAACATTATTATGGAAATTGAAAATGTGTTTGAATGTGAAATAACAAATGATGAGATGAACAATATACGCTTGGTAAAAGATATCGTCCAACACATAATCCTATCCAAAATATAACAATAAAAATACGATATTCTGTCTTCTAATTGACAAAGGGACGATTCAGGAGTCGGTATATCAAGTGTCGCTTTTGTTGTATAATTTAAAGATGGGTTTATTTGTAGAAGCTTGGTTTAATAGCACCAAAGCAAAATAATATACGCTCTATTCTGGTTGTGTACAATATGTAATGTTAAGTATAAGTCTACGAGAAAATGGAGGATTCGATAAAGATATGAATATGGATATGAATATGATTCAACAACAAACGATTTCAATTGTAAACCAATTATTGGATGTTTCGCTTCTCAGTACTAATCAAATATTTATAATTGGTTGTTCAACAAGCAGAGTAACTGGTTATAAAATCGGCAAACATTCCAGCGAACAGGTGGCCAAATGCATTTTTGAGGCTACATATCCAATCTTAAAACATAAGGGAATACATCTTGCGGTCCAATGTTGTGAACATTTAAATAGAGCTATCGTTCTTGAAGGAATAGCGGCAAAGCAATATGGATTTGAGCAGGTAAATGTTATACCAAAGATAAATGCAGGTGGAGCTTTGGCGGCTTATGCATATGAGCATATGTCTGAAGCTGTGATAGTTGAATATATTAAAGCTGACGCAGGAATGGATATTGGAGGAACTATGATTGGTATGCATTTAAAACCTGTGGTAGTTCCAATCCATTTTGAAAAGAATGAAATAGGGCAGGCTAATGTAATTTGTGCGAGAACAAGGTCGAAATATATTGGAGGTGCGAGAGCAAACTACAGGCAAGACGAGAATTAGGTGCAGTATGATGAATATTGAAAAAGTAGACCAGTTTATTAGACCATTTATTAATAACAGGAAAATTCCTGGCATGGCTGTTGCTATAGTACATGGCGACATCGTACAATTTTGTGAATATGGGTGCGTAGATAAAAAAAGCAACGAAAAGGTGAATGATTTAACCCTATTTGAAATTGGGTCCATGAGCAAAGCATTTACTGCATTGGGAATTTTATGGTTGGAGAATAAAGGAACGATATCTTGTAATGATAATGTAAAACAGTATATACCTTGGTTTGAACCTTACTTCATAATAGATAAAAAGCGTATGGTTCGGGATATTAAAATTTTTGATTTATTATACCATACAAGTGGAATACCCTTTCAAACACTATTTAATATACCTTGTTATAATAATGGGAAAGCATTACACGACAATATTTGGCGTATGCGTAATATTAAATTGGTGGCAGAACCTGGTGTGATGTATCATTATTCTTCAAATAATTATAATATACTGGCTTATATCATTGAACAAGTAACTCAAGAATCATATGAATCATATATTCAAGAAACCATTTTACATCCTTTGGGCCTGTTTCATACTTACTTATCCAGAGAGGAAGCATTAAAGCGAGGAACCCTGTCATGCGGACATAAATTATCGTTTTTAAGACAGAGATCATATAATGCACCATTTATTAGAGGAAATCTTGCAGGCGGTTATATTATGTCATGTATACATGATATGGGCAGATGGCTCCGAATTCAAATGGGAATTGAAGATATCGGAGAAGAATATAAAACTCTAATAAATAAATCACATGAAGGAAAATACGACCTTAAAGAAAACCCAGGTTATAAAATTGCAGCTGGTTGGCACATTAACAATGATACAGATGTTATACAATATATGGGAAGCAATCCGAATTTTTCATCAAAGACCATTTTTAGCCCTTCAAAAAAGTGGGGAATTTGTGTTTTGGCAAATGCAAATAGTTCTTTAACTTATTATCTCGCAGATAATATTTTGAAATGCAGCAAGCCGAAATTAATTTCGCCATACCGTGCTGATGTTTATCAGAGAACAGATTTATTTTTCACAATACTTTGCGGAATCAATACTATAAGCGCAATACTGGTAATACCGGGTTTACTTTTGGAAAAGCCAAATGGAATTTTCGGTAATGAGTTAACCTATTTAAGTTTATTTGTCTTTTGGTCACTTCTAACGCTGGTGACGCCATATTTTATGAAAAAGACATTTAGATGGAAAGCATTCTATATTTGGAGTTCCCCTGCGATTTTAATGGCGTATACCTTGGGAATTATTACTATGCTCGCATCATTCATAATATGTATGTTATTATCTATTTAGAAACTGTAAAGAATGATTAAGATTATAAAGTTATGGAGTGAAAATAAATGGAGATTAAGCGATATAAACATGACGCTACATATTCCTATACATTGGGAATGGCCCTTACAATTGAATTGATCACACACAAAAAAAGCCTTATACGGAAAATATATGTTCACCCAAATTATGTGGTAAAAGATAATACACATAATATTTTTAATATTTGTGACGAAGCACAATTGCCTTATGAAATTAGCCAGAAAATTTTTAATTGTTTATCAACGAAAGATAATGTTTACGTGATCGGTGTTTTTGACAAACTTGATGCGAATGTAGAACCTGAAAGGCCACATGTTGTTTTAGTTAACCCTAGTGATTCAGGAAACTTGGGGACAATTATACGTACAGGGTTAGGATTTGGATTCAAGGATTATGTCATTATCAGACCTGGTGTTGATATATACGATCCAAAAACAATCCGCTCTTCAATGGGCGCGTTTTTTCATGTTCGATTCTCATATTATGATTTGTTTGAACAGTATAGGCAAGAATTTTCAGATCATCAAATATATTTATTTATGCTGGATGGAAAAATCAATTTAAAGGACATTAAAGAAAGACCTCGGCAAATCCCGTTTTCCCTCGTTTTTGGCAATGAGGGCTCGGGGCTTCCTGATATCTTTCATAATTATGGGGACAGCATATATATTGCACATAATAATGAGATTGATTCCCTTAATTTATCTGTTGCTTTTGGCATTGCTGCCAATGCGTTTGCGGAATAATTACATTTTATGAGGACTACTTATGAATGATAACTGGGTTGATTGTATAACAGAGAAGCAAATTGCTCTTTTACCAGAGGTAAAAAAGTTTCTTATTTACCTAAATAAATGGTATTTTGAACTTCACATCCTAGACAATAAGTTAGAAGTAAAAGAGCAACCGTTATTTTTGAATCAAGTCTTGCAGGATTGTTACAATATCCGCGTATGCAATTTAAATACAATTTGCAAAGATTGTTTGGTTCCAGTAGATATTTATTATTTACCATATTGTTTTAATTACTATCAAAAAAAGCATATGCTTCATTATATTATTGTGAAAGAAATAGGCCATAATACTTTCCAAATATTTGACGATAATCCAGCGTATACGGATTCATTGGGGAGATTCGAATTAGAGAGAGCATATGTTGAGACTTTTACGCTTGTAAAACAGCAACTACCGATTATCAGGTACGATAAGAGTACATACAGGTCGTTAAGCCTACATGATGAACTATGTATATTTTTGGAACAAATAAAAGGTGTACATCAGGATACCTCGAGTTTTTTACAGGAAATATTTGCGATAAACGATAAAGATTTTAGAGCATCACTCATATCTGACTTTGCAATGATCTCGAAAAAATATCTTGCATGGGTAAATGCCATATTACACATATATGAGCTTATAAAACTTAATAACTTATCTGATTATGCGACTGAATGTTTCGACTATTTTCAAAAATGGAATGTTATATTTAGTTTAAATACAAAATGGTTAATATTAAAAAAAGAGAGCTTTTTGGAAAGAACTAAAAATTTGTTGCCGGAAATCATGCCGCTTAATACATGGATGAACCGATTTATCATAGAAAGTAAAGATATACTTTACGATTATGTCAAAAGGATGGGATCATGAATACGCCTCGATATGAATTTAGTGAGACTCAATTAAAGAATAATTATTATCAATTTAAAAATACCATTCCTGATGTGAGTATTTTTTATTCCGTTAAATGTAACGCTAGCAAGTTTGTTCTGCAGGTATTAAGTTCGCTTGAAAGCGGTTTTGAAATTTCCAGTTGTCTTGAGTTTGATAAGTTGTGCCTTCTTGGTGTACCTTCTGAAAGAATAATATGTGGTTTACCAGTAAAACCTGAATCTTTGATTACATATCTTTTTGAGAGAGGTATACAGTATTTTGTATTTGACGATATGCAAGAGTACGCAAAATTGTGTAAAATAGCACCTCAAGTAAAAAAAATTCTGAGATTGTATGTAAAAGATATTGGACAACATTGCATTGAATATGGTATGCAATACAATGTTGTTCTGTCAAATTTAATGCAATTACAGAATATAGATGGCTTATCTTTTCATATTAGTGAAAATACAAATATCGACATTATGCTTCGGGTACTTGATCGCATAGAATTGATTCTAAAAAATATGCCGAAAAAAGATTCAAGGTTTATATTAAATATTGGAGGAAGCTATGAACTTAGGGAAGATCTTCGCATATACTACGAACAATTAAATCAACGTTTAGCACGCTTAAAGAAGCTGTATGGTTTGGAAATATATGCAGAGCCGGGCGCTTCTATTGTGAATACAGCTGGAAAAGTAATAAGTCAAGTAGTCTTGACAAAGGTTCAGGATGGTTTTACTGATGTTTATCTTGATGCGGGGATTCCCATCGGCGTTATGAGACCTCCTGGGACTATAAAGATTATAAATCATAATCGTTGCATGAAGAAAAGTAAATATTATCGATTTTTTGATATTACCAGCCTTCATCGCTTACTATTTCAGAAAAAACTTAAATGGGAAATTAAGGAGGGTGATTTTGTAGAATTGGGGGATTATGGAGCATACACCTTATGTTATCGCAATGATTTTCATTGTTGGGAGAGCCCTGAAGAAATTTTAACTATTTAAATTGCATGCTATAAGGAGAAAATATATGGATATTAACACAATCATTGAGAAAGAAAGTATTCCCCGGTTAAGTTTACCTGGTATAGATTTGAAAGATACGATTTCTTTTCAAAACAGTTTATCCAGCGGGGTAAATAAATTATCAATACCACAGTTGTACCACCATCAATTTGGGAACAGCATAATTGACTGGAAAACAATCCATAACTATACCAGTACCACAGGCTCTCCACTCCTGGTGGAGGCAATAAAAATATACGAAAAAATTAGCACATTGGGGGAAAGTATAAAAAACAATTCAAGTCTTGAATATATATGTATCACAACAGGAGCATCAGCTGCCATCGCTTTTTTTTTAGGTATTTTACCCTTAGATTTTCATCACAGAATGTGTTGTTATTAGGGCATAATTACTATCTATTTTATGAATGCATGACCAGGAATGAAATTGGTTATCATTCACTAATTTCATCGAAAAAAAACCGAGTTGCACCCACTGTGGATGAAATAATTGATGAAATCAATCAGCATTCATATAAACTAATTGTTTTAACGATGCCATTTAATCCTTCGGGGGAAATATATACTGAATCAGAGATGCGTATACTTATTCGGGTACTTAGACAGAAGAAGATATTACTGTTATATGATAAGTGTCAAATGGAAGAATTCGCAGATGTTTTTACATATGTTAATGTAAATGCAATTGCTTACGAAGAAAATTATTTGGATTCATTGATCTTGATCAATAGTTTCTCAAAGACAAGAAGCCTTGCTGGTGCAAGGATCGGGTACATTTGTGCAGATAAGGAAATAATTGACTTTATCAGTCACGAAAATGAATATTACTACTTTAACCACCCGCAGATTTATATCGCACCACTGGTGCTAGATCAATTATGTAAATCAATACACACTGTATTACGCGAACAATGTGATATCAGTGTGAAAAAATTAATTAAAATATATCGAAATTTCATTATATTAACAAGCGGTTATGAATATTATGATCAAAATTTCAAACCATTCTTTCAAGAAACCAAAATAATGGACACGTACGAGCAACTAAAACTGGATATTAAAACTAACTATGAAACGATTTATAAGAATTACCAGTATGCAAAGCAGGTTTTAGGGGAAAGCATAGAGGCCATAACCGAGTTGCAAGGTGGCTTTAATTTTTATATAAAATTTAAGGATACATCAAGTAAGACCCAACTGGAATTTTGCGCATCCCTCTCTAAGTATATAAAGGCAATTATTCTGCCAGAGTCTTTTTATAATGGTTCGAAAATTAATCATTCAGACCAATCCTTTTGGATTCGTATTACCTGTGCTTACGATGCATCGATTTTCTGTCATTACATTGATAAAATTAAAATTTTTATATCGAATAGAGGTGGCACTGATAATGAATAGGGATACACTGGAAAAGCGCGTCAAGGAATTAATGGTAGATAAGACAAAAGTAGAAAAAATTAGTCAAATTGATAACACAGCGCCAATATCGGAATACTTTAACTCCATATCCTATATCCAATTTGTTATTGCGGTAGAAGATGAATTTGATTTGGATTTTGAAGATGAAATTTTAGATGCTGCCAATTTTAAAAATTTAAATGATGTAATTAATATTTTATTGGATATTATTCAAAAGAATGATTTGGAACAATAAAGGAGTATATAGTGTGCAAAAACTAGATTTTGAAGTGAAAATGACAGAATTATGTGATTGTATGATGGCGTCATTGGTAAATGCGGCAATATATTTTGAGCGCAATTATGAATATTTATTTAAACCAATCTGGGTTTTTGGATACAGTAATTCTAAAAACACTGATGAACCTTTTTGGAAACGGCTGAATACACCATTAATGGAACATCCGCACGATCAGCTGAAAAAGTATCATGGAATTGACCTGATATGCAATAAGGGAGTATCGTACAATAAGTTTTTAGATGATGTAAAAAATCAAATTGCAATAAAAAAACCTGTTCCAATAGAATTTGATGCGTTTCATTGCCCATGGGCTGGTGTTTATCATAAGGCATACTTATTGCATTATTCACTAGTTGTGGGTTATAACAACGCATGTGATATTTTATACTGCGTTGATCCCTATGTTACAAACAAGACAGTTGAGTTTCCAATTGCTGAGCTTGAAAAAGGGTTCCATTATCATTACATTTTTGAACTTACCGAGCCAGAAATGGGAACTGAGAATTGGAAAGCAGATATTCGAAATTTGCTTCAATATAAGCAAATCGGTGAGGGCGGAATAAACTCCTATGATATGATCCGATTGTTAGCAAGAGATATTTATCATACAACTTCTTTTCTTGAGGAAATGAAGAAACAAAACGATTTTTATACATATGAATTGTTTTATCAGCTAAAGTATATGACACACAGCAGATTAAATTACGGCATGTTTTTACGTTATATTATGAATAAAGAACATGTATTTGAAATAGAGCCTTTTATTCAGGACTTTAACAAAACAAGTGCTTTATGGAGGCAGGTATGGTTGAAATTTACAAAAATAACCTATCTGAATAATTATGAAAAAGCACCTACAATTATTGATAGCATTTATCATTTGATGATGCAAATTGCAGATTTGGAAGAAAATATGGCGAATGCTTTGCTTATCATCACACAATAAAAAATGATGCGATGCATTAAATCCAACATCAACTAAAAATATATTAACGGTAGGGTAGAAACATGAAGATTGCTTTATTTTTTGTATATACTGGCGATATGGCAGTAAGCATGGAGGACATTGGATTTTCTATGATTTCCGCTGTAATGCGCGAGAAGGGACACGAGGTAAAAGAAATATTTTCTAATGAAAGCAATATTGATTATGATGATATTATTCAATATAAACCTGACATAATTGCATTTTCGGTATATACAATGTCAAAGGAGGCTGCTTATCGTGTAATTGACTTATTAGTAAAAAAATTGCCGGATGTAAAAGTTATTATGGGGGGCGTGCATGCTACGAGCAATGATATCCATGTGCTAGAGGAAAATTCACATATTGACTTTGCAGTACGCGGAGAAGGGGAAGTAACGATTGCTGAATTACTAGCTTGCATTGAGAAAATAGGTGATTATCATTCTATTAAAGGATTGACTTTTCGGGAAAATGGTAGGATATATCAAAATGAAGATAGAAAACCCATACAAAATCTAGATAAGCTACCCTATGCTTCTAGAGAAACTTTAAAACAGAACAATTTACAAGTGGCGTTGATATCTACTTCTCGAGGCTGTAATTCAAGATGCTCATTTTGTTCTTCTCAGTTGTTTTGGAAAAAATGGCGCGGTCGATCCATACAGAACTGCCTTAATGAAATTGAACATATTTACTATAAATATAATGTATCGATTTTTAATTTTATTGACAGCAGCTTTGAAGATCCATATATTGATTTGCGCAGAGTGAAAGAAATTGCACAGGGAATTTTGGATAGGAATCTTCATATCTCTTATTTTATTGATGCAAGAGCTGAAATTCATCGTAAACTGGATCATGAAACGATGTTGTTATTAAAAGAGAGTGGATTGATTGCAGCATGTATCGGAATAGAAGCAGGTAATGAACAAGATCTGAAACTTTATAATAAAATTGCCAATATTGAAGATAATCATAAAGTAATACAGTTGTTCCGATCTTATGATATTAGTATTTCGCCGGGATTTATTAACTTTAATCCATACAGCAATTTGAATAAACTTCAGCAAAATATTGATTTTCTCAAAAAATACGACAACTCCATACGCTTTTTTAGTTTTTTGTCTGCTTACAAGGGGACAAGTCTATATAATAAAATTCGTGATGATGGCCTTTTATTATCAGAGAATGAAGAGGATCATACATTTGGGTATCGGTTTATAGATGAAACAGCTATGAAACTTGCACAATATTTTTATAAGTACAAATTTGAATTGAACTCGGACAAAATACAATATTTTAGTCAAATGGATTTTTACTATGAAATTTTTCCTCACATGCTAGGTTACTATAAACGAGAATTATCTGTCTATCAGAACGCTGAAGCGATGGAGTTTCTTAAGAATTGCCAAGACCATTACAACGAGATACGAAAGAGTTTTGATATATGCTGTGCAAAATGGATCGATTCTATTTTAACTTCGGCAACGGATAAATATGATGAAAAGTTATTCAACCAACTGAAAGATAAGTATATGCATGAGAACTTTTTCAAATCAACTGTAGAACAATTTAATAACAATAAAAATACTTTATATCTCCAGTTAAGTAGGTTGGGATATTGGCAGATGTTAAAAAATTTTTAATATGAAGGTAAAAGTAAATGAAGATAAAAAAAGAAAATGTTCAATCAATCCATAAACTTACCTCCATGCAACAAGGTATGATGCTAATTTATTTATCTAATCCTTTGGATACAACTTATTTTGAACAAATATGTTTAAAAATCAATGGACTATATAAAGAAGAAATAATCAAAAATACGTGGATGCATATTGTCGATCAGTATGATATCCTGCGTACAGTATTTAGATGGAATGGCCTTGAAGAACCAATCCAAATTATCTTACATAACAACGAACCTGAGATTCACTTTTATCGTCTGCAAAATGATAATAACATAGAGCCTTTTCTATTAAAAATATTAGGAGAAGATTTACACGAAGGCATGGATTTGGAAAAAGTGCCCTTCCGCGTAACTGTTGTGAGAGAAAGTAAAGATATATACTATATGCTGATTTCGCACCACCACATATTGTATGATGGTTGGAGTAACAGCCTGCTTATCAATAATTTTTATGATATATATAGTGCGTTAATAAATGACAAAGAAATTACAGTATCCAATCAAACAGATACTTCTATTTATTTTGATTATCTTAAAAACTATTCCACTGAAAATTCAAATGCACATTGGAAAGATTATTTGAAAAATTACCATGCATTCTCTCTGACAAAAAAATTGTCAGAAGATGTAGAAATCAGTGTGAATATCGAAAAGAAACTATTCGAAAAAGATGAATCTGAAACGATAAAGCGTTTTTGTAAGGATAATGGTATAACACCGGCTGCACTTTTGTTTGCGGTGCTTGGGCTTTGCCTACAGAAAAGTTTGAACTGTGCTGATATTATGATTGGTACAACGGTTTCCGGCCGTAATTTGCCGATAAGAGCTATTGATCAAATGGTAGGTCTTTTTATTCAAACAATTCCACTTCGTTTTCAGAACTATACAGAGAAATCGCTTTTAGATTTTGTGAGGCAGGTAAATATAGATATTATTAACTCATCCGGCAATGAAATCTATTCAATTGCGGATATAAAACGCCATCTTGGAGTACCTGTTGAAAAAGAATTATTTGAAGTAATTGCAGTCGCTGAAAACTACCCAATAGATACACGGAAACTGTCTTCTCAAGAGGATTTTCAAATTCAATACCATATGAGTTATGACAAGAAGTCTGCTGCTCCGTTATGTGTGGAGTTCCGTTTGCTTGAAGATATTGAGGTATATTTTAAATATAAAAAAAATATAGTTTCCGGTACGATAATTGCAGATATTTTGTCTTCTTATCCTGAAATTTTGCAACAAATATTACGGTACCCATATGGAAGTGTCAACAAACTTATCGCGATTGGGAACGCAGATGTAGAGCTCAATTCAACCGGAATATGCATGTCTCAACAAGTCGCAGTACGGGTAAAAGACAATGAAACAATAAACAGATTAAAAGTTATCTGGGCAGATATCTTAGAAATTCCTATGGAAACAATATCTGATGATGCGAATTTTTTTGATTTAGGTGGACACTCATTAAAGCTAACATATCTAATTTTACGCCTTCAAAAGGAATTTGAAGTTGGCCCAATCAAAGTCTCTTATATTTATAAGATACCAACCATCAAACTTATGGCAGATTTTGTTTGTTTACAAAAGCAGAAACACATTCCAATCCCAAAACAGCCGTTGAAAGCATATTATAAGGTGTCCCCTGCGCAAAAAAGTTTCTATATGTTTCAGAAGCTATATCCAATAAGCGTGCATTATAATATGATAAGTGCCTATGTGATTAATGGCTTTTTAGAAATGGACAAGCTGGAAAACGCACTGGAGTTGCTGCTTGACAAACACGAAAGTTTAAGGACTACTTTTCTTACAGAAGATGGAGAAGTTTTTCAGCGTATTCATAAATATATTGAAACGCCGCTGTTTTATCTTTCATCAGAAGGAAAAAAAGAAGACAAAATTATTCAGGATTTCATTGCACCATTTGATTTATCTACTGCGCCTTTACTAAAAGTTGGCGTTGCACAAATTGACTCAGATCGGTCTATGTTAGTATTTCAATTACATCATATTATTTCGGATGGAATATCCAATCAAATTCTAATTCAAGACTTAGTTGACGCTTATAGTGGAAGTTTCGGCAAGGAGCAAAGTATAACATATAAGGACTTTTCTGTGTGGAAATCTTTACATGATAGGTCAAAGCAAAAACAATACTGGGAAGGCCGCTTGCAAGATAATGTGTTTCAAACAAACATTATCCCGTCATGCACCAACAACGGACAGCAAGGCTGGCAAGGCAGAACAATTCATTTTGAATTAGATAAGTGTAAACATAAGGAATTGAAAGACCTCACCATGCGTGAAAATGTCTCTTTGTATTCCCTGTTGCTTTCCTGTTGGGTAATTTTGTTACACAAGCTTTCGAATCAGACGTATATTACCACCGGTACGGTTACGTCTGGTAGAACACATCCTGATATTGAGGAAACGGTTGGCTTGTTTATTAGTTCTTTGCCATTTTCAGTTAAAATATCCGACGATCAAAGTTTTCATGAATTCTTATTGAATGTACACGAGATGTTTATAAATGATATGGATAATCAGGATTATGAACTGGGCGAAATAGTAAACGACTTGCATTTGAACAGGAACCCGAATGAAAATCCGTTATTTAACACCATGTTTGTTTTGCAAAATATGAAACAAACTGAATTTAAACTGCCAGGTCTGTCTATTAAAGAGTTTACTAGTTTTCAGAAATACACAAAATATGATCTAACTTTGTTTGTTACACCTGAACAGGATGTATTACTGTTTGATATGGAATTTCGAGTAGACTTATTTAATGAGTCGCTCGTTAGGTTATTTTCGCAATACTATGTAGCTATATTAGATAAAGTTATTGGTGACACAGAATTACCGTTACACGACATTTCAATTCTATTGCCAGAACAGAAACAGTATATTTTACATGAATGGAATTCTCCTGTATCAAAACTAGAAGACAAAACCGTACAGGCATTATTTAAAAATCAAGTTCTTTTGAATCCAGGAAAAATTGCAGTTGTTGATGGTAACAACAGATTCACATACGCAGAACTAAATATTTTAGCCAATAAGATTGCATATTTTCTTCGCACTCATAATGTGAAGCAGGGAGATACAGTTGCTGTTTACATGGATAATTCAGTAACATTGATAGCCGGGTTATTGGGTATTTTAAAAATTGGTGCAGTATATTTGCCAGTTGATATTGAAACGCCAAGTAAAAGACTGTCCTATATTTTGGAGGACAGCGGATGTCAGCATATATTGGTCCTTGGTGATAGAGTTTCTCCTATAGAAGGACTGAGTACAATTAATGTTTGGAATATTAAGAAATTGATGGACATGGATGAAAATGTTGAAGATATATTGGTAGGATCAGCAGATGATACGATGTATATAATTTACACATCCGGAACAACCGGGGTGCCAAAAGGCTGTTTAGTCCAGCAAAAGAGTGTTGTGAATTATTTGGAATGGGCTATATCCCAATATTATAAGACAGATGAAGCTTCAACCTTTGCATTCTTTTCCTCCCCGGCGTTTGACCTTTCTGTTACATCTTTATTCTCTCCATTAATTTGTGGGCAGACTATCGCAATTTATAGAAGAAAACTGGATGCACTGTATCAGGTGTTATCGGATAATCTTTGCAATATTATCAAAGTGACACCAACACAGCTTAGGCTAATTGTAAGCAAGAATTGCAGTGCGAGCAAGATTAAAACAATCATTCTTGGAGGGGAACAGTTTACTGTAGAGTTGGCTGAAAAAGCGACAAAAGCATTTGGCGCGGATATTAGACTCTATAATGAATACGGACCAACTGAGGCGACAGTTGGATGTATGATTCACCAGTATGATCCAAAAATTGATACAGGACATGCTGTTTCAATCGGTGTACCAGCAGCTAATATGCAAATATACGTGCTTGATGGTAATATGGAGATTTGTCCTGTCGGTGTAAAGGGTGAAATATTTATAGCCGGTATCGGAATATCGCCAGGATATCTTAAACAACCTGAATTAAGCCAATGCGTTTTTATTGAACATGCATTTGAAGGGGAAACGCCGCAACGACTATATAAAACAGGCGATGTAGGCATTCTTTCGGAAAATGGCTTGTTGTACTATTCTGGGCGATTAGACGGGCAGATTAAAATCCATGGATATCGCATTGAGACAGAAGAGGTACAAAAAGCCATTTTGCAGGTTGAAAAAATCACGGATGTTTTTGTTCTTACTGAGCAGGGAAAATCTGGTGACCAGTTCCTATCCGCGTATTATGTATCAAAAGGAACTACAGATGTTCAGGAAATAAAAAGCTCGCTTGCAGAAATGTTGCCGCACTATATGATACCTGATTATTTTTACCAAGTTGATATAATACCAACGACACTGTCCGGGAAAATTGATACAAAGCAGTTATTGTCTTTTAAAACAAACAAGAAGTCAAAGAAAAACAGGCAGAAAACAACATCTGGTACAATTGCTTTTTTACATCGGCTGTGGATGGAATATCTTGATGTTGAAGAAGTGGAACTGGATGACAATTTTTTTGATGTTGGAGGAAATTCTTACATTCTCTTGAAAATGCACGAAGAACTTTCAGAAGCGTATCCGCAAGTGGAAATAACAGACTTTTTTAAATATCCAACCATTCAAAGTTTTGCGCAGTTTATTGACAGGAATAATGTAGGTAGTTCAAATATAACAGCAGCGGAAGTGCAAACCACAGCAGAACGGTCTGATTCAATAGCTGTGATTGGGATAGGTTTGCACTTACATGATGCAAAATCATTATGGGAACTAAAAGATGTTTTCGCTAATAAGACAGATTGTGTACGCGATCTTCCAACTAATAGAAAAAACGACTTGGTACAATATCTTTCTTATCTGGGGATCCAGGAAGAGTCCTATGAAATTTCAGAGGCAGCATTTTTGGATCGAATTGATACATTTGACTACAAATTTTTCAAGATAACTAAAAGTGAAGCTGAATTAGCCGACCCATATCATCGAATCCTTTTGGCAACAGCGCATCATGCTTTTGAAGATA
>JAQVAJ010000255.1:1891-3732 GCA_028690885.1 Clostridia bacterium | reverse complement strand
TTACCCATAGGTATCTCATAATACTGGCCATTTTCCATATCAGCTTCATTAAAAGCAATCTTAATACCTTCATCATAAATACTCATTATCCAGTAAAAAGGCTCAATATTATTTGGATTTTCCAAATTATTCTTTTTTTCAACATAAAGTTTAAAATATCCCTTTTCGCTCTTTTCATACCTGCTTTGAGTTAATTTAATTTGTGGCTGCCACTTTCCTGAAGGCGCCATAGTCTGTTCTGGTATTTTTGGAAAAACAGATAATACATCAGTATCAAAAAGATATAACTGTTCCGATATTTCTTTTTGCATTCGCATAGTCTGCTCTGTTTTTATTGCTTTCTGGTCAGCTACGCTTCCAATTCCTCCTATTTGATGCACAAGGTTGGATTTTGCTGGTCCGGATACACAGAAATCTGCAATTAAAGACTTTTTACCTTTCTTAGCTGCTGCTTCCCAGAACCTTTCTGCCTTGAGATAATCCCCATGATATGCAGTCACAAATTCATTGGGATATGCACCTTCGAGCAATATATTTTCATCAGTTATCTGGTGCATATGAGGACTTGCTCCAGTTTGTATAGTAGCCCAGCATGTAGCTGATATTGATGGATAAACAGGACGGCAATCACTTAGCATACATCCGTTATCTATCATTTTCTTGAAATTAGGCAGTTTTCCTTTTTCTATCTGCTCTAATACATACGATGTTACTCCTCCATCTACTCCAAGCATAAATAATTCAGGTTTCTTTAACATATATTCTGTCCTCCAGATTTGTTATTACCTTTTAATTATACCCTATCAAAACCTTTATATTTGAACAACATATAATTATTCACACAAGATTTGTGCATCTTGACTGAATATCACCATTTGATGTTGATTTTTAATATGGCTAAGATATAATTCTATTATTAAATACTTTCTATTCGAAAGGAAAATCATATGATCAAATTAGGAGTGAATACCGTACTATTCAAACACTACACATTCGCACAAGCTGCTGAAGCTATTGCAAAATGCGGTTATGATGGAGTAGAAATCTCTGCCATACCTGGAATGTGTGAGCATCTTCAACCAGAAAACTGGAGATCACAGAAAAAAGAAATAAAAGCTGTACTTGAAGCTACAGGATTGGAAATTTTGGCTTCCGAAGTCGCATCAAGAGACAAAAAAAGAGCAAAAAAAGCATTTGAAGCTGCAGAATATTTTAATATTCCAGTTATAAATGTTGGACCTGGAGGCAAATCTGGAGTTGAAAAAGATTTTTTAGAATCTGTTAAAAGTCTTTCTGAGTTATCAAAAATGGCAGAAAAATACGGAGTGACATTGTGCTGCAAAGCTCATGTCGGAGCATCAATACACGATACAGCTACCACATTAAGAGCAATGGATATGATTGAAAGTCCGAATTTCGGAGTTGATATGGACCCTTCTCATATTTACAGAGCAAATGAGCTACCAGAAGAAGCCTTGGCTAAAGTCCTTACAAGAATGAAGCACATACATATACGTGACTGTAAAGGAAGAGGCCCAAGTCCCGGTCTGCCAGCCCTGCAGGCTTGCGGAAAAGGAGATGTTAATCTTTTCGGATATATTTCTGAAATGGTAAAAGCAGGCTACAACGGTCCAGTGGACTTAGAAGTAATCGGACCTGAACAGGATATGGTTGAAGCAACAAGAATTGCTGCAGAAAGTTACGGATACATGAATGCCTGCTTGAAAGCTTTAAAAGCAAGATAACCATTGTATAAATTTGCAAAAAGCAAATAGAATAATTTAAGTAAAACTATAAGGAGAATATAAAATGGCAAAGAAACCAAACCTTTTGTTTTTCGG
>JAQVAJ010000255.1:0-1791 GCA_028690885.1 Clostridia bacterium | reverse complement strand
AACCATACTCTTGACCCAGTTTATTCCTTTAAACCATTCTGTGATTATTTCGTAACATGGTTCCCAAAAGGCTGTACTGATAAGGATTATGTAATCGCACAGTATGACTCAGCGATTGCATATATGGATTCATGTATTCAGGCAATTTTACAAAAAGTAAAGGATCTTGGATTGGAAAATGATACATTGGTAGTATTCACTTCCGACCATGGAGAGACTCTATATGATCATGACTGCTATTTTGACCATCACAGTCTATATGATCCTAATCTTATAGTTCCTCTTGCTCTTTCATTTCCTGGTCATGTGCCTCAGGGAAAAAGAGTTGATGACTCATGCAGGCTTCAGGATGTAACTCCTACAGTTTTAGACATACTTGGAATTGATTCAAAAATCGATTTTGATGGGAGAAGCCTTATGCCTTTGGCAAATGGCATTCCACTTCCAAAACAAAATGAATTCTATATAACTGAGTGCACTTGGATGAGAAAACACGGATGGAGAACACCTAAGTGGAAATATATAAAAGCATTAGAACCTGATTTTCATTACAAACCGGAAGTAGAACTATATGATTTGGAAAATGATCCCCTTGAATATACTAATATTGCTGAACTTAGAAAAGATATAGTCATGATGCTGGACAAGAAAATGAACGACTTCATTAAAACCCGCGAAAAGCAGGTTAAAAGAGAAAATCCAATGTATACAAATCTCAACTGGCATGGGCTAAATCTTGGAAGAGGCTTTGAAAGTTCCGATGAAGCGTACAATTCCATGCATATAGGATCACCAGGAGCGGCTGCAAAGCTGCAACAGAAATAAAGGAGGCATAAAAATGCTAAAAGCAGCTGTAATAGGCATGGGCCCAATAGGCAACAATCATGCTACAGCATATAAGAATTGTAAATTAGCAGAATTAGTATCAGTATGTGATATAAGAAAAGACAGAGCTGATGCCGCTAAAGAAAAATACAAGGTTGCTGCATATTATGATGCTAAGGAAATGCTTGATAAGGAAAAACCTGATATAGTCAGTGTTGCTACAGGAGGATTTGAATATAGTTCTGATCACTTTATCCCAACCATGCAGGCTTTAAATGCAGGATGTCATGTTCTGACAGAAAAACCTATATCAAACAACTTGCAACACGGTCAGCAGATGGTTAATCTGGCAAAAGAATTAAATCGCTGCTTTGCGGTAGATTTAAATCACCGTTTCACTCCAGCTGCACGTGCAGCAAAAAAATGGCAGACTGACGGATTGATTGGTGATCTTCTATTTCTTAACATGGCATTATGGATAGGAAGATTCCAGCCTCAGTTTGACACTGAATACTATCATCTAAAAGCTCTTAATCCTCATTCATGCGACATATTAAGATATTTCGGCGGTGATGTGGAACAGGTTCATTGTTATGCAATGAAAGCACCAGGAAGACAGATATGGTCTACTGCTTCTATTAATATGAAATTTAAAAATGGTGCTGTAGGTCATCTTACAAGTTCATATGATATTGAAAGAGGCCATCCAATGGAAAGGTGCGAGGTTGCAGGAACTAAGGGAAGACTGATATTCGAAGACATGTGGAGAGAAGCTACACTTTACCCTGCCGGAAATTATGAAAAAAGGGTTTACACTAATCCTGTTTTTGGAGGGTTTCGAGACTTTTACGATACTTTTGAAGACAGAATACATACTTTTGTAAGAGAAATATCAGAAAATGTAAAACCTGAAAATATAGATGGCTCGGGAAAAGATGGTCTGGAATCAAGCCGTATTATCCATGC
>JAQVAJ010000254.1 GCA_028690885.1 Clostridia bacterium | reverse complement strand
CTGTGATAACAGAATTACATTATCTGACTATTTAGTAAGGACTGATATAGAAAAAGGCCTTGCAGAACTAATATTAAAAAACTATCCTCAATGCGAGGTGATAATGGGAACAAGTACAGCGGGAATAGCTCATGCTGCTATTACTGCACATATACTGGGACTTCCCATGGGCTATGTTCGTTCTTCTGCAAAAGACCATGGAAGAGGAAACCGTATAGAAGGAAGACTTTTACCCGGTCAGAAGACGGTGGTAATTGAAGATCTCATATCTACAGCTGGAAGTGTAATAGATACTGTTGAGGCATTAAGAGAAGAAGAAGCTCAAGTGCTTGGAATAGCAAGTATATTCACTTATGGGATGGCAAAAGGTATACAAAGACTTAAAGAGACGAATGTACAGAATATTTCGCTGACCGATTTTGATACGATTATTGAGGTAGCATGCGAAAAAGGATATATAAAGCAGAATGACAAAAATAAATTATTAACATTTCGGGATAATCCTTCTGATGAAGGATGGATAGAGGCATAAGGAGACCACAATGAAGCATCTGATGGATATAACTGACCTTACGACATCACAGATTGATGACCTTATAAACACTGCAAACGATATAATAGTTAATCCTGAAAAATATCAGGATATCTGTAAAAGAAAAAAACTGGCTACACTTTTCTTCGAACCGAGTACAAGAACAAGGCTGAGCTTTGAAGCGGCAATGGTGGAATTGGGTGGAAGCGTTATAGGGTTTTCCACTTCTGACAGCTCTTCATCTTCAAAAGGAGAAAGCGTTACAGATACAGTACAAACAGTAAGTTTTTATGCAGATATAATCGCAATGAGACATCCCAAAGAAGGCGCTCCGCTTGCTGCTTCAAGAAGAACTACAGTCCCTATAATAAATGCTGGAGACGGAGGCCATAGTCATCCGACTCAGACACTTGCAGATCTTCTAACTATTCATAGGGAAAAAGGAAGACTTTCAAATATGACTGTGGGTTTCTGTGGAGATCTTAAGTTCGGTAGAACTGTTCACTCCCTAATAAACGCCCTTTCAAGATATGATGGAATTGAGTATGTATTCATATCACCAAAGGAACTAGTAATACCAGATTATGTGAAGGCTAATATACTGGATAAAAATAATATAAAATATATAGAAACAAACAAGATGGATGAGTATATGCCTTCACTGGATATTCTATATATGACCAGAGTCCAAAGGGAGAGATTCTTTAATGAAGCAGACTATATTAGATTGAAAGACAGCTACATATTAACTATAGATAAGCTTGCAAAAGCAAAAAAGGATTTAAGTATAATGCATCCTCTTCCGAGAGTGAATGAGATTTCAGTTAAGGTTGATGATGATCCCAGGGCATGTTATTTCAAGCAGGTTCAAAATGGAAAATATATACGCATGGCGCTAATATTAATGCTTCTGGATATTTTAGTATAGTGGAGGATGACATGAAGATAGACAGCATAGTTAATGGAATAGTTCTAGATCATATTAAAGCAGGTAACAGTATGAGGATATATAAATATCTCAATTTAGAAGAATTGAAATGTTCAGTGGCAGTTATAAGAAATTGCAGGAGCAAGAAGTATGGTATTAAGGATGTTATTAAAATAGATTCTATAATTGATATGAATCTGGATGTGCTTGGATATATAGATCCTAATATTACTGTAAACATAATACGAGATGGAAAGATATCAGAGAAAAAGCATCTAGAGCTGCCAGTTAAACTTGTAAATGTAATTAAGTGTAAGAATCCAAGATGTATTACCTCAATTGAACAGGAGATAGACCAGGTTTTTAATCTAACTGATAGGGAAAATAGGATTTACAGATGCGCGTATTGCGAAACGAAATCTGATAAAGAAGAGTTTTAGTATATAATATATAGTAATAATATATGAAAGGATAAAACCTTTTGATTATACAAGGAAAAGAGATAAAGGGCCTTTTTCTGGCTCCTATGGCAGGAATAACTGACGCGCCATTTCGAACAATATGTATTGAACATGGTGCTGTGCTGACTTACTCGGAAATGATTAGCGCAAAAGGTTTATTCTACGACGACCAAAAAACTAAGAAACTATTAAGCAAAACCAATCCTTCTGAACCATTTGCGGTTCAGATATTCGGGTCTGAAATTGAACCTATGCAGTATGCAGCACAATACATATCCTCTTTAAATCCTGTGTTGATAGATATAAACATGGGATGCCCTGTCTCAAAAGTAGTAAAGAACCATGAAGGCAGTGCCCTTATGAAGGATATTAAGAAGGCTTATAAATTAACCAAAGCAGTTGTTGATGCGTCATCAGTTCCTATAAGCGTAAAATTCCGTTCAGGATTTGAAAAGAATAATCTAAATTATGTTGAATTTGGTAAAGCGATGGAATCTGCGGGAGCTTCATGCATCACTTTGCATCCAAGAACCCGGGATATGTTTTATTCGGGTGAAGCTGACTGGACCCATATTATTAGTTTAAAAGAAGCAGTTAGCATACCTGTTATAGCAAATGGAGATGTGTTTACTCATAAAGATATAGAAGATATTAGAAAAAAGACAGGTTGTTTTGATGTTATGATAGCAAGAGGAAGCTTAGGTAATCCCTGGATATTTTCAAACATAATTCCAACAACAGAACAGAGAATAAAAGTATTTAAGCATCATATGGATCTTCAGATAGAATACAATGGGGAAAAGAAGGGTATAATGGAAATGCGTAAGCACGGTGCTTGGTATTTTAAAGGCCTGCATAACAGCGCTAAACTTAGAGATATGATTTTCAAAGCTGAAACAAAGCAGGATGTTGTAAATTGTATTGAATCGGTGCTTGAAAAAGAAATATAACTGAGTAGCATATGAAAAATTAAGAAAATTTCAGCAAATTTAAGAAAAAAGGAGATATCGTGAGATATCTTAGTTTATTTGCACTTAATGGTCAGATAAGGTCAAAATAGAGATTTGAGATGATAAAAATATATGATAAAATAGTTATAGGTCAAGGAAAGTCAAAGTTAATGGAGGTGACAAGCATGTTTGACTTAATAACAAGAAATAAAAGAAATAATTACAGTGTATTGGATCTGATGAATGACTTCTTCAGCACCGACGTTATGACTAGTACCCAGGGATTTAAAGTTGATGTATCAGAAAATGATAAAGAATATCTTCTTGAGGCTGAACTTCCAGGGTTTGATAAAAAGGATATATCGGTTGAACTGAAGAACAACTATCTTACAATTTCTGCTAGTAGAGATTGTGAGAAGGAAGAAAAAGAAAAGAACTTTATCAGAAGAGAAAGATGCTATGGTGAATTTTCCAGAAGCTTCTATGCTAAGGGAGTTAAGCAGGAAGACATCAATGCAAAATACGAAAACGGAGTACTTTTGGTTAAACTGCCAAAGAAAGATAAAGAAGAGGCTCCTAGTACAACAATAGAAATTAAATAGAGAATTTAAAAAGAATCAAACATAGAGAATCCGGCAAATGCCGGATTTTCTATAGCATTCAGTACGAAAATCAAGTAAAACAATGTGTAAAATCGTCAGTTATTTAAAGGAGAAAAGAATTTACAAAATAAATATAAAAATATGTTGACACAGTAAAAACGCTGTGCTAAGATTTAGAAGCTGTCGAAAAACCGGTCAAGAAATGTGTTGACATGAGGGGCCGGAAAATGATACGATAGCAGGGCACCCCTAAGGGGTGCGGGTGAACC
>JAQVAJ010000253.1 GCA_028690885.1 Clostridia bacterium | reverse complement strand
AAAAGTGATAATATCTAATAAGAAAATTACAAAGGAAAAAAATATGACAAAAAAAACACACAAGAGCAATAATTTCAAATCTAAAACGAATACAAGACCAAAGAAGCAAATATCTAAATCTGAATATGCTTTTGGTAAAATAATACTTGTTTTACTTTTTATTTCCGTCATTGCATTAGCAATATATCTTCTTCTAGACTGGTCATTAACATTAGCAAATAAAAGAATAAATAATTCTGATGCCTCAGTTGATAAACTCATATCATCAATAAGGACAAATGATTATGAAACAGCTGTAACCTTATATGATAAGATTAAAACTGAACAAAATCTTACTGATGATGCAATCAACAAGATTTCTTCTGAAATAAACTCCAAATTTAACTCTTTTTTCGATAAAGATTTTGAATATGACAGTAATGAAGCAAGCATTATAAGACACTTTTCAATGTTTATAACCGAAGAAAAAGTCAATAGTGTAGTTAATCAATTATATAATACATTCAGAACTACTACTCTTTCATATGAAAATTACCAAAATACTATTAATCACATAAACGACCTGTTAAAGGATGAAAATTTTGAAAATATTATAAATTTACATAAAGATAATGCTGAAATAATAAGAACATCAAGAGAAATGTATAATAAAGCAAAAACCTTTGAACAGGAAAATGATTATTTAAATGCATATGAGAGTTATTTAGGTGTTTCTGAAAAAGACGCATTTTATTACTCAGTTGCACAAGAAGATGCATTTAATCTTAAAGGTAAAATTAAAAATAATATTCTAAGTACAGCAAGAACCTTTGAAGAAGAAAACGATATTGAAAATGCATATTACACAATGCAGTCAGTTCCTGATATAATTTCTGATGACAATGAAATAATTGAATATAAAAAATATATTAATGATCTTTATCAAAAACAAAATTATACTGAATATAAAGGTACTGTTTATAATATGTTTTTTCATTCTTTGGCATTATATCCTGAAATAGCTTTTTCCTCTTCAAGAGGAGAAGAATTATTTAATATAATGACTACAAGATATGAATTCATTAGATGTCTTAATGAATTATATGAGCATGATTTCATATTAATTAATCCTTCTGATTTATATGATATATACACCCAAGATAATACAGAATATTTAAAAATTAAAGATTCATTATTGCTTCCTGAAGGTAAAAAACCACTAATACTTTCTTTTGACAATCTTTCCTTCGTGCATGCATCAGTTGGATTCTGTAAAAAGCTAGTTATTGATGAATCAGGGAATCTTGCATCAATTGTTACTATTAATGGAACTGATACTTTGACATATGATGGCGAGCATGTGCTTATATTACATGACTTCGTTAAGGAACATCCTGATTTTTCGTATAATAATGCTATGGCAGTTTTAGGTATGTCAGGTTATGAAAGCCTTTTTGGTTATAATACTGCTGATTTAAATTCTTTAGATGTTCAAAGTGAGCTTGATAAAGCAAAACAAGTAGCAGATAAATTAAAAAATATGGGTTACATCTTTGCAAACCATTCATATTATCATTATTCAAATAGTTCTGATATACCTTCTTCATATACAGATTTGGAATGGCTAAAATATGATACTGGCTTATGGAAAGAACGTATTGAGCCAATTCTTGGAGATACTAATATATATATTACTCCTGGAGGAAAAAATTATTCAGTAACAAAATACGTAGATGGAGACAAATCAGATCCTTGTTACAATTATCTTGTGTCTGAAGGATATCAAATAATATTAAGTGTTGGAAGAGGACAGTTTTATACAAATAATATTATAGGAGTATCAAATCCAAGATTCTTCTTTGAGACTTCGCTTTTTATGGATAGATATAATATTGATGGGAAAAGTTTCTATAAAGAAGATGTTAAGTTAATTGATGTTTTCGGTTTTGAGTATAAAGATATAATTGACCCTATTAGGGAATCATATCATAATTCATACTGATAGCTTTCTATTTATTTCACTAATAACTTTTAATTTGTCTAGAGACCATTTAGGTTCAAATAATAAAGATTTTTCGCAGTCCCCTGTCAATCTATGTATTATTAATTGATTATCAAGTATTTTGATTGATTCAGAAACAGCTTCAGTATATTCATTTCTTGATAAAATATGAAATGGATTACTAATGTAATAAGCATACAATCTAGTGTTCTTTTGTATATATAATGAATGAATTTTTATACCCCACATTCCAAGACTTTTCACATAGTAAACAGTTTTATAATAATCTTCATCTGTTTCATTTGGCAAACCAAATATTATATGCGCAACTGTTTTTATACTATTTAAATGTAAATTATTTACACATAATTCAAATACTTGATTATTATAACCTCTCTCAATTAATTCTGCAGTATTTTCATTGGAACTTTGCAACCCTAATTCAATCCACAAATGAGTTAAATTATTAATTTCTTTTAGTAGTTCTAATATTTCATTATTTATGCAATCAGGTCTTGTAGCTATAGCCAAACCTACGATATCTTTACAAGATAATGCTTGAGTATACTTATATCTTAAATTCTCAACAGAATCATATGTGTTTGTAAAATTCTGAAAATATGCAATGTAAGAAATATCTCTATTATATATTTTTTTGTTTTCGAGTCTTTTTTTTTGAAGTTCGATTTGATCAGAAATACTATATCCTTTATAAGTAAATTCGCCGCTTCCTGTGTCAGAACAGAATAGGCATCCTTTTTTATTATTTATCCTATTAGGGCAAGTAAAGCCTCCATCAATTGGAAGCTTTACTATTTTTTTATTAAATGTCTTTATTAAATATTCAGATAAAATTGGATATGCTTGCATTTTAGATACACTCGTATTTTAACTGATTGTCCTCAAGAGATATCATTACCATCATACCATCTTTTAATTGTTCTTTAATATACATTTCGGATAATACATCCTCAATATTAGTCTGAATACTTCTTCTTAACGGACGAGCACCATATTTATCGTCATATTTTTCACCGATAATAAACTTTAAGGCTTCATCACTTACTTTTAGAAGAATATTTTTTTCTTTAAGATCAATAGAATATTCATCTACCATTAATTTACCAATTTCAAATATCTCAATATCATCTAAACTTGTAAATACAACTATATCATCTACTCTATTCAGAAACTCAGGTCTAAAAATATCCTTCAAAGCTTCTTTAACTCTTTCACTCGCATCATTTTTTTCATGTATGTAACCAAATCCATTGTTTTTATATGATGTTCCAGCATTTGATGTCATTATAATTATTGTATTCTCAAATTGAACAACTCTTCCCTTGCTATCAGTTAGTCTTCCATCTTCTAATATCTGTAAAAGTATATTAAATACATCTGGATGAGCTTTTTCAATTTCATCAAATAATAATAGAGAATATGGATTTCTTCTTACTTTTTCAGTTAACTGACCAGTCTCATCATAACCTATATATCCTGGTGGTGATCCTATTAGTTTTGAAACAGAATGTTTTTCCATATATTCACTCATATCCAATCTAATCATGGATTCTTCACTAATAAATAGTTCTTTTGCTAAAATTTTTGCAAGATATGTCTTTCCCACGCCAGTAGGTCCAACGAAAATAAATGATGCTGGTCTTTTCTTAACTTTTATACCAGATCTAGATCTTCTTACCGCTTTTGAAACTGAATCAATAGCTTGTTTTTGCCCAATAATTTTTTTCTTTAATCTATTTTCAAGATC
>JAQVAJ010000252.1 GCA_028690885.1 Clostridia bacterium | reverse complement strand
TCAATACTGCGAGCTTTACATGCCCCGCGACATCATTATGCATGGTTCAGGTAACAGGGAACATGTAATTCTTTTCAAGTTCAATAACCTGGAATTTTTAACTCTCGCTGCGCTACAACAACTGTATAGGTTTCTGTGTCATATTTAACACCAGTTTCTATAAATCCGTTCTTATGCCAGAAATGCTCTGCTTGCGGATTGCCTTTAACCCACCCTAAGCGAACACTTCCAATGCCAATGCTAATCAGGAAAGTACATAATTCATTAATAATACTGCTGCCTGTTCCTGAATTCTGAACTGATATCCGTCATAAAGAAGCCAATGAATGCAGTCTTCTCATCTGGGTAAGCCATAATGAGATCCATAACAGCAATCAATTGATCCACATTATAAAAACCAACATAATGCTTATCAGCTGCTTCTTTATTTGGAGGTAAAGCCTTCATGTCATCAACGATACTTTGCTCTGTAACAAACGGGGGACAGTATTGATAGTACAAGCTGTTGTTGTGACATAGATCATATATTGCTTTTATATCTATCTCACTCAGATACCGCACTAGATACTGACTTGAAAAAAGTGAAACATTCATATTATACCTCTCCCTCTACATCTTCCATATTGTTTTTCACAAAATAATATGTTGTTACTTCTATGATACTTCCGAAATCTGAAATCCTTCTTTATAGGCTCTGGGATCTTTTTTTCGGAACAAAGTACTCTTATTCATGTATCTGAGATACCCCTTTTTTCTACAGCATATTTACACCACTACACTTGACAATTCGTTCGAGTGTGTATTTATAGCTATCAATCAACACCTGTCAACGGTGTAAAGCAAGTATTGCACCATCGATCCATCGCCTGGGAAAACCAAATCTGATGAAAGAATCGTTCATGCTGGCATGTGATAAAAAGCAGAATGCTGAATGCGAAGAATGCATCAATATGGTGGGGATCATGACTGGACCCGCTGATCTTAGAATAGCCGTCAATTACACTTTTCCTTTGCTCAGGATTTTGGTAGTTCGAGGTGATCATGCCACATTCTTGCGTTTTATAACCATATCCCGAAAGAGAAAAGTCAATTGCAGTAAGACCTTTTGGCGTCCACAGAACATTACTGAATCCTAAATCAGCATGAATCAGCCCTTTTGAGTTTGGTTGAGCGTCCAAACAGGTCATCACGGAATTAATTTCAACGAGCGCACCCCTGCATATCGAAGCCTGCTTGAGAGTTATATGATTGGCTTGAAAAGCTACATTGATCTCTTCCTGCATTGCTTGTATTAAATCATGCGAATAACTGAGACGGGTACCAGCAAAACCCTTAGCAGCCATATGTATATGTGCTGCCAGTTCTCCTAGTGCATGTGCGTATCTGTCACCATCCTCCGTCGTTAGCGTCTCACCATCAATCCATTTAAGCAAGCATGCTGGAGAGCCATCTGAAAGACTACAAGCAAGATCACCTTTGTTAGTCAAAAGAGGGATCTGTACTGGAAACAGAGCCATATGCTCAAGATGCACCAATAGTTCCATTTCACCATACATGAGTTGGAACCCGTTTGCCTGATTACCGAAGATTTTAAGGGAAAAACCATCTGCTGGACATTGGATTCGTAGAACATAAACATCATTACCGCTACAAACACGGCAAGTGATGTTTTCATTGTGTCTTATAAAATTCACATGTGTATTATCCAGGTTATAATTAGCGAGAGCTTCGCGAACTAAAGTATTTTCAAAATCATTCATTGAAATATGATCCTCCTTAATACATCACTTATGATCGCAATCCTTACAGTATCAGGCTTTTCCAGCATCGGTGCTTGTTTTCAATTAGACTGTCTCAACATGGGTCATGTTGTCATTATTGAAGTCTGCTTTCTTTGGAATAGGTCAAATGTTTTCTATATTTTTTAGTATATGGAAACATATCAACGCAACTAATTAGTCTTTCAAGCAACCAATAGGAATGACAACTACTCCATCCTCTCTGCGATATCCATACTGTGTTCCTGTAATTATTAGTTTTAAATCCGGCATCCTTATTGGCACTTGTTTCTCTGTTTTATTATGCTCCGCAACCAGTCTCTCAATCTCACAAAGATGTCTTGCTCCGTCATCAATTTCAGATTGTCCTAATTTAAACTCAATCAATGCATATCTGCCATCTTCTAGATGAAGGACGGCATCCGCTTCCAGTCCCAGTCGATCATGATAATATGAAACACTTCCTCCGGAGGAAGCTGAATAAACCTTAAGATCCCGAATACACAGACTTTCAAACAAGAATCCCAATGTTTTATAATCGTTCGAAAAATATTCAGGAGAAATTCCAAGTGCTGCTGTGGCAATAGATGGATCAACAACATTTCTTTTCTTTGATGACCTGATTGATGTTTTAGATCGTATCGCTGGACTCCATGCTTCAATGTCATCAATAATCAGCAACTTTTCAAATCCATTAATATAGTCATAATATGTTTGTTTTGATATATCGCACGTTGCCGTAACATCTGCCAGAATTGTTTTCGCATCTGCAAGCGTACACAAGTTTCTAGCATAAGACTTCAAAATCGTTTTTGCCCAATTTGCATTTCTTTTCACATTATCAATTTTCGATATATCTATTGAACATGTCTGACCAAACAAATCTTTTGCTATCGCTAATTTTGCTTTATCCGCTCTTCCTCTAAGACTAGCCGGCCAACCACCCCGACATATTGCAAACTTTATATCATCAATAGACATATCCGATTTACATGTTGTAAAAGAGTCAGGGTGCTCGAACAATCTAAGAAGTGATACTTCCCCATTAGACTCTTTGCTTTCATAAAGACTCATCGGATACATTTGCATTCGGGATATTCTGAGTGTACCGGTATGAGGAGTATCCATTCCCGCAGAACTTGAACCGGTTAGTATGTACTGACCCACTTCGCCGGAATCATCCACATCCTTTCTAATTGCTCCCCATATTTTAGGAGCATCCTGCCATTCGTCAAACAGGCGCGGTTTTAAACCTTTCAACAAATCTGATGGATGTGTGTTTGCTATAAGCAGATAGTTTTCCCGTTCGTCTTCATCTTGAAATTCAATATAGCTTTTCGCTTGCTGCTTAGCCGTTGTTGTCTTACCACAACCTTTAGGACCAGTTATTAAAACAGCTCCAAAAGCTTCCATTTTCAACCGTAATTGTTCATCTGCTATTCTTTTCAAATAATCCATGTCATATTCTCCATCATTATCTGTTTTCTAATATTATAGCGTACGCTTGACAGATTTGCAATATTATACTTGACACATTTGACGTAATCTGATTGACTAATTTGCAATAGTATGAGTTCGAGTGTCCATTTGCCTACCTATTTCACAATTAATTATACTAACATCTAACCTGACCACTCGCCAACCAACGGCATCTAAATCGTTTTGCTAGAAGGGAACTTGCTTGTTTCGATATGTTCCTATGTAGTAAAAAATCTACATTTTGATGCTCCTGTTTTAAGCTCAAAAACACACAAAAACTTATATACTGGGTTTACATACCTCTACTCATTTACCCGTGACATCAATACTACAGTCTCCACGTGGCTCGAGTGGTCATTATTGATATCTTTTTACTTTACAACGTACAACTCGTTCTGTTGTATGTACAATTAATCTTATTTATCAAATTACTCTTCTCTACATAAATTTATTTTATATATTCTCTTCATTCATCTTATTTATTACCAAAAAT
>JAQVAJ010000251.1 GCA_028690885.1 Clostridia bacterium | reverse complement strand
GATTTCGGGACAGGTTACGCCTCTTTTTCTGACCTCTCAAGTTTTACTATAGATTATTTAAAGCTTGATAAGAGTCTGCTCTATAATCTGGATAATAGTAGAACAAAGAAGATGATTAAAGGAATAAGCGATATAGCTCATAACATGGACATGAAAGTAATATGCGAAGGTGTTGAAACAAAAGAGCAGTTAGATTCTTTGAGATTACTTGATTGCGACATAATTCAGGGCTTCTTTTTCTATCAGCCTATGCCGTACGAGGAATTTGAAAAGATTTTACAGTCAGTATGAATTGACTATCGCAATTCATGCTGATAATATAACCACTGAGGTGACATTATGAACCAGAGAGAAAGATTTTTAAATGTAATGAATTTCAAACCAGTTGACAGGCTTCCCATGATTGAGTGGGCCGGCTGGTGGGACAAAACAATTGCCAGATTCATATCAGAAGGCGTTCCTGATATGCCAAACAAGGAAGATATCAAACATACATATTTTGGTCTTGACAGGCTTAAACAGTATTGGATAGGTTCAAGAACAAAAGAATTTAATAATCTTCCACCAGAAATGAAAATAATTACAGATATGGAATCGTATGAAAGAGTAAAGCCATATCTATATGATAAAAACAAAGTACAGGCAGCTGTGGAAAATGCAAAAAAAATTAAGCAGGAACATGATGATGGACAACTTGTAGTATGGATTACAATAGATGGCTTTTTCTGGTTTCCAAGAACATTGTTCGGTATAGAAGAGCATCTGTATGCTTTCTATGACAATCCAGAACTAATGCACAGAATGAACCAGGATGAAGTGGAGTATATTAAGTATGTTTTTGAACAGATGGGAGAAGCAATACAACCGGACTTTATGACATTTGCCGAAGATATGTCATATAATTTGGGCGCCATGCTTTCTGAAGATATGTTTGATGAATTTTTACTCCCATATTATAAGCAGACAATACCATACATTGAAAGTATAGGTACAATACCTTTAGTAGACACTGATGGACAGCTTGAAGGAATGATTCCCTGGCTTCAAAGAGCTGGTATAAGAGGTGCTTTACCACTGGAAAGAAAAGCAGGAGTTGATGTTAACAGGATAAGAGAAAATTATCCGGATTTCTTAGTAATAGGTGCTTATGACAAAATGGTAATGGATGTTTCAGAAGAAGCTATGCGTGAAGAATTTGAAAGGCTATTACCTGCTATGAAATCAGGCGGGTTTATTCCTAGTGTAGATCATCAGACTCCTCCTGGAGTATCACTGGAAAATTACAAAAAGTATCTGTCTTTACTTAAGGAATATTGTATAAAAGGAGCTGCTCGTTGAATAACACAAAAAGAATTGCAATAATATCACTATTAACAGCGTTAACTGTAATTTTAGCAAAACTTTTAGCTATTAATTTGCAGGTTATAAGAATTGGAGTGGAGTTTGTTTCCATTGCGCTTGGGTCTATACTTTTCGGTCCTGCGTGGGGTGCTCTTTCTGCCGTTTTAGCAGATATATTAGGTGGCTTTTTGTTTCCGACAGGACCTTATTCGCCAGTAATATCAATAGTAGCTATAGCTAATGGTTTAATTTACGGATTTTATTTTTACAACAAAGAAATAACTGCAAAGAGAACCATAATTGCAGTACTTACTAAAGCCTTAGTTAGTGATTTCATATTAATGAGCATTGCTTTGTATACACTTTATCAGATTCCTTTACAGGAACTTTTATTGGCAAGAAGTATTAAAACAGCAGCAGTAATAGCAATAGAAACTCTTATCATCTATCTAGTTTTAAGACCAATTAGAAATATATTATATAAAAAAGGTTGGATTTTACCCGATAGTCCTCAGACGGAGATTATTAAAAAAGATTAAGGAGATATCGCTATGGATATTGGAATGGTTTCAAGAGGATTTCCAAATGTCACTGTGGAAGAATGTTCAGGATATTTGAAAAATTTCGGTTTCAAAACAACGGAATTGTGTTTTATGTTTAGCAACATTAATACTTGGGCATATAACGGATATAAGCCTATGGATGACCTGACTGATGAGCTGGCAGCAAACATTGTAAAGATTTTTAGAGATAACTCAATTGAGATAGTTTCCATAGGAGCATTTTCCTCATTATTTGAGCCTGATTCACAGAAACAAGCAGATAACTTCAAAGCTTATGAAAGATATATTCAGATAGCTGCAAATAACAATATTAAATACATATCCACTGAAACAGGATTTATTCCTGGAAGAAGAGGAATCAATGCAGATACATACGAAAAGGATTTTGATTACTTTAAATCCAATATGATTAAACTTTTAGACATCGCCGAAAGATACAATGTTGCTGTTGCATTTGAACCCTGCATATTAGATTTAACACCATCTGCAAAAAGAACCAGGGACTTTATCTTGCAGTGTGAAAGGGATAATTTGAAAATTCTTTTAGATCCTGCAAATCTTTTTGCCAATTCTGATGAAGAGGATATGTTTAAATATCTAAAGGATTATGTAGCATATTTTCACGGAAAAGACAGGTTAGTAAATGATGCATATGGCAGGAATGTGGGAGAAGGCGATATAGACTGGGTTAAGTTTTTAAGGCTGTATAAAAAATATACTCCTGATACCCCGTTTATACTGGAATACTGTAATAAAGATAATTGTGAAACTGTGAAGCAGAGGGTGCTGGATTACGAAAAGCAAGTATAGGAAAAGTAATGCTAAGGGGTATAGAACATAATAAAAAGAAACAGATTATAAATTTTGTATATATTTCTATATGTGCAATAATCATACTCCTGTTTGCAATTAATATAATATTAGAATCTGACAAAAAGAACATTTCAATATGGGCTTATGATGAAGTATCTGCAGTTGTGGATTTCGGAATATTCGTGGGAAATGATAAAAACATGCTTCTGCCAGGCGAGAATTTCAAGTATTCAGAAGCAGTGACAGCAATAAGGAATTTATTAATGAGTGCAGGATTGATAAATTAGAAGGCATAAAAAGTTAAAAGAGATTTTTATTCTGTCTAATTTACCCGATAAAGAGGATTGGAATATACCGAGTAATTAAATGAGAATTACTGGCTGCTTCAATAATCACACGGTTAATATGAGCTGTCTGCTCTCCTGCGGTTACAGTTGCTTCCCATATGGTATACATATTTAAAGCTGCTCCTCGAGATTCCAGCATTACTGCATGATTACCTTCAAGCTTCCAGCCTTCTGGCAGGATAAAACGGAATGATATATTCTGGCTTTGTTGTGTTTTGTTAAAGTAAGTAATTCTGACCTTTTTGGTTTCAAAGGGTTTTATTTCAGGAGAATCTTCAAATTCTACTCTGGCAAGGGCATACAACATATCGATGTCATATGAATATCCGCTTCGGTTGCAGAGGGTTTCAGCATAAGTTCTGTTCTTTAAATTTTCTAATTGTCCTTCTTCGTATTGGTCAGATGAGTCGGTAAACTCCATCTGTATATTATTGGCAGCAAATACTCCTGGAATCAAACGTGTTGTGCGTTCAGTTAGTTCTTTGCAGTTATTTGGACAATCCGGCCACCCATAGATAAATGCAGCTTTATTGACAGCCATGGTAACAATTTTTTCTCCTATGTATTCTCGCCAATCGGCTGGAATGCCAGCAGTACCATTGAGTATACCCAGCAATGAGCCAACAGTAGCCCCAGTGCACTCGGTATCATCACCACAATTTATGGCATATATCAGACTTTTTTTAAA
>JAQVAJ010000250.1 GCA_028690885.1 Clostridia bacterium | reverse complement strand
AAGCAGATAGTATGATGTAATTATTGCATTAATTTTAAAAATGGTATAAAATGTCAATAATAGGAGGATAAATGACGCGTTTAATTCTGGCTTCATCATCACCAAGAAGAAAAGAAATACTTAATAATGCAGGTATACCTTATATTGCATTGAGTCCTGATGCCGATGAAGCATTTATTGGCGGATATAGCCCTGAGGATTTCGTCCAGGAACTTGCAAGGAAAAAAGCTTTAAGTGTTATAGAAGAGGCTGCTGGTAATGATATAGTACTTGGTGTTGACACGATTGTATACATAGATGGAAATATACTGGGTAAACCATGCAGTAAGGAAGATGCAAGAAAAATGATCCAGCTTCTAAGCGGTAAATTTCATTATGTAATATCTGGTGTATGCATTCTAAAAAGTGATGGATTTGAAGAAGTCTTTTTTAATAAGACGAAAGTTGAATTTTTAAATTTATCTGATGAAGAAATAGAGCAGTATATTCAAACAGACGAACCTTATGATAAAGCTGGCGGATATGCTATTCAGGGACTCGCATCCAAATTTATTAAAGGGATAAATGGATGCTATTATAATGTAATGGGTCTTCCCTTATCAGCTGTTTATAGCGTCATAAAAAACATGTTATGAGTGATTTTATAATGAAGGATCTGCCATATGATGAGCGCCCTTATGAAAAACTATATGAAAAGGGTGCTGCATCTCTTTCTGATACCGAATTGTTAGCGATTGTAATTAAATCTGGTTCCAGTGGAAAAAATGCTATGGATTTGTCAAGACTTCTACTTTCAGATGATGAACTGGGAAAAGGTTTGAATGGTCTTTCTCAAGCTGGTATTCAGCAGATAATGAAACACAAAGGTATTGGTAAGGTAAAAGCAATTCAGATTAAAGCCTGTCTTGAACTGGCAAACAGGCTAAAGCCGAAACATGAGAAAAAATTAAAGTTAACAAATCCTGAACAGATTGCCAGTCTTATGATGCCAAAAGCGCAAGGGTTGAATAAGGAGAAATGCTGGGTGTTATGCTTTGATGTAAGGATGAATCTCATAAAAGAAGTCACAATTTCCATAGGTACATTAGATAGTGCTATAGTTCATCCAAGAGATATCTTTACAGAAGTAATAAAGTCATGCGCACATAGTTTCATAGTTATACATAACCATCCTTCAGGTGATGTAAATCCCAGTTCAAATGATATAACATTGACAAAAAGATTAAAAAAAGCGGGATTATTACTAGGTATGGAATTAAGAGATCATATCATCATTTCAGAGGAAAATTATTTTAGTTTTCTTAGTAAAAGCATGCTATAATAAACTAGATAAGAAAGGAAAGAGATAATATGTCATTATTCGGCAGAGATATTGGGATTGATTTAGGTACAGCCAATACATTAATATATGAAAGAAATAAAGGAATAATATTAAGAGAACCCTCAGTGGTAGCAATGGAATCAAAAAGCAGAAAAGTTGTTGCAGTAGGTAATGATGCAAGAGCTATGCTTGGAAGAACTCCTCAGAATATAATTACTGTAAAACCTCTAAAAGATGGAGTAATTGCTGATTATCAGGGTACATTAGGTATGTTAAAGGAATTTATAAGGAAGGCAATAGGAAGAGCAATTATTTCCAAACCTTCAATGATTATATGTGTTCCAGCCGGAGTAACTAAAGTTGAAAGAAAAGCTGTAATAGAAGCTGGTCTTGAAGCTGGTGCGAAAGAGATTTTTGATCCAGAGGAAAGTTTAATGGCTGCAGTAGGAGCAGGACTTCCTGTCTTTGAGCCGACTGGCAATATGATAATTGATATCGGAGGAGGAACTACTGAAGTAGCCGTTATTTCTATGGGTAATATAGTAAACAGCAAGACTCTAAGATCAGCAGGAGATACCTTTGATGAATTAATAACCCAGTATATCAAGAAAAAATACAGAGTAATTATAGGAGCTAGGACAGCAGAGGACCTCAAAATTAATATTGGAAATGTAATGCCTTTTGACGAACCTAAGACATTGGTTGTCCGTGGACGTAATGCAGATCAGGGATTACCAGTTAATCTGACTGTCAGCAGTGAAGAAATAAGTGAGGCTATGCATCCGGTAATACTCGAAATCCTTGAAGCTATAAGAGCGACACTTGAACTTACTCCTCCAGAGTTGGCTGCCGATGTAATGGCAAATGGAATTGTTTTAAGTGGAGGCGGTGCTTTAATATCGGGACTAGATAGGTATTTAAGTGAAAAAACAGGCAATATCCCTGTGAGGGTTGCAGATAAACCTTTAGAATGTGTTGCAATTGGGGCTGGAAAAATGCTTGATAAATTAGACTATTTCAAAGGTATAACAAAAGTATAAGGAGTGAAAATTGAAACTTCTTAAAAACAGAAAATTCCAAATAATTATAATTATTGTGGTATTTATGGTTGTAGCTATCTTATCTATTAATAGATTTAGCGGTGTTAATATTATTAGAAATCTGGTGACAATACCAGTATCATGGATTCAAAAAGGTATAAATAATATTGATGAATATTTCACTTCGAAAAGTTTTACAAAAAAACAATATGCAGAGCTACTAGAGGAAAATAAAAACCTTACAGAAGAAAATGAAAAGCTTCAAGAACAAAATGCTGAATTATCTTTTTTGATGGATGAAAACATACTTCTTAGAGAGGCTTTGTATTTAAAAGATATTTTTGATGGTTATGATATTATTGGAAGTAATATTATGGGTTCTGATCCCGGTAATTTTGTATATAGATATAAAATAGATATAGGTTCAAGAGATAATGTAAAAATAGACATGCCTGTTGTAGCAGCAAATAATACTTTGTACGGAAGAATATATATGGTTAACTACACTACATCAATTATTATACCGATAATTGATGAAAATGCTGGTATAAGCGGATGGATTTCAAAAAATGATGGAGGCCATGTTAACATTAAAGGTGATATACGATACAGGGAAAAGGGGCAGTGTTTAATTGAAAATATTTCAGACAAAGTTAATCTTGAAGTAGGAGATATTGTTGAAACAAGCGGTTTTGGCGGTATATATCCAAAAGGCATATTAATAGGAGTAATTACTGAAGTCTTTTATGATAATATTACCAACGAGCAGTTTGGTGTTATTGAACCATATATTAACTTTAACTCAATAAACACAGTTTTTGTGTTAATGGAGAAAACTGAATAAATGTATAACTATAAATGGTATGCATATATCCTAATAGCTGTTAATCTCATATTAGAACCATATATATCAAAATGGTTCTCAATAGGTATTGCATACCCTGATGTTCTCTTGATTCTTATTCTTATGCTTTCAATGGGGAAAAAGGATAGTCAGATAATTATCATTTCTTCTGTAACAGGTTTCATTTATGATATGCTTTACAGTTCATTTTTAGGTCCTATGACTATCTTGCTATTCTTAAGAGGGCTTGTATCTATTATCATTGGACGAAGATTTAAAAAGGAGAATATATTTGTTCTGACTGCGGTTGGTTTTATTATGGCATTTATATCAAGGTTATATACAATTATTTTATCATCAGGCATATCAGACTTTATAAGAGGATTTAGTTTATTTATTCAGGATATTGGTTTTTCTGCTTTATATACCTCTTTGATAATAATGCTAATAACTATTATTCTTTTCATAGTATACAATTCATTTGGCAAAAGGAGCAAAAGACATTTTTATGGGCATAATAGCCAGGATACTTAAAAACCGATATTTTA
>JAQVAJ010000249.1 GCA_028690885.1 Clostridia bacterium | reverse complement strand
CGTTTTAATAGATCTGTTTCTTCGTAATCAGATCGATTTTAATCTCAAAAAACCTGAGATGAATTTTTTCGGGCATAAAGTAGTCCTTGATATTATTGCATATCTTAACATTGCAATGAATCCGTTTGATGGAAGGTACTTCAATCAAGTTTGTAATAAGGGAATCATTTTTTTAAAGAGAAAGCCAAAAGAGTATGCAATACAAAATTGTAAGAACAGAAAAATATCCATTTATGATGCGTTGGATGAACAAATGAAATATGTTTCCAACAATAAAAAGGATAGTGCGAATGATTTTAAATCTATTATGAAAAATATTGTAAATAAAACATCTGAAGATGCAATCAATATTCTGCTTGATAATGGATATGAAAAATATATTGAGAAAAACTCTCTTGATTTCAATAAAATAAATATTCTCCAGCTTCTAGCAAAGCAAGAACCGAATATCAAGAAGTTCATATTCCGTCTTTCTGAACTTGAAAAACAAATTAGTAATGGATTTCAAAATAAAGAGAATTGTAAAATTACTCTTTCTACTATTCATTCAAGCAAAGGGCTTGAGTATGATACAGTATATATGGTGGATATATATGACGGGCGTTTTCCTTCTTCAAGTAAAAATTATTTGTCAAGATCAAAGGATAATGCTGATGCAGAACAAGAGGAGAGAAGATTGTTTTATGTCGGTATAACAAGAGCAAAGAACAGACTTGCTCTGTTCAGTATTGAGAATAAACGAAGTACATACATTGATGAAATATTTCCAGAATTAAGAGCTGCCCGTATTAGTGCCGAGGATGAGAAAAGAAGAATAATACTTGATGATTTAAATAAAAAAGAAATAATAAACAAGAGAAAAGCGCAATATACCACCGAGTTTGCATTCAAACTACAAAAAGAGAATCAATATGAATATGAAAAATTGCAGGAAGAAAAACGCAAAAAAATGGAGGATTCTAAAAAAAAGGCGGCAGAACAAGCTTATAATGACCACTATAATGAAGTTAAAGACCTTTTTGTTCAGCAGAAAACACCAATAAGAGACTCAAAGGGTGATCGTTGGGTTCAATGCGAGTATTGTGGCAAGATTTCTCTCTCAGATGAGTTTATATACTATGGTGGTGCGGATCACGTGAATCTTGGAACTTGTTATAAATGTTCAGCAAAAGGAAGATGATTTCGATATATATTATCTGATAAACAGAAACGATAGAAATTGGATCTTAATTAGGTATTCTATAAATTCATATTTTGATTAATTTAAACCGACAAAATGTAAAGATAAACCGACACACAGTGTCGGTTTGTAATCTGCATCAACATATATATAAACTTGTATTGTTCCACATTTACTTGAATAGTTCCAAATAATATGGTACATTATAAATAATTATGGAACAAGTAGGTAATGCTATGATTGAATATCTTCAGAAGATCTTTGGTGCAAAAATTAAATTATCAGACTATAGACTGCCTAAGAATACTCCTATATATCTTCAAGAGGGATATGCAGTAAATAAGCTTATATGGGATAACAGTGAATGTGTGGTTATAACTCCATTAGATATGGCTATGAGATTGCCAGTTTTGAAAAAACATTATCAGATAATAAAAGATATATGTAATCTTCCATGTGCTCTTAACCTTGAACAACTTACAGCTTTACAACGCGAAAACCTCATATCAAATAATATTCCATTTATTTCTATAAAACAGCAGATTTATCTGCCATTCTGGGGAAGCATTTTTCTTGAAAGATTGAAGAAGGAAGCTAAGGTTCCGAAAAAAATGACACCTACGACTCAGCTTGTTTTTTTGTATATATTTTATAGATTAATAAGTGATGAACGGAAAATTAACTCAACCAGTATTTCATCTGAATTATGTTTACCAAAATCCAGTGTATCAAGAGCTGTTACGGAACTTGAGGCTTATGGGCTTCTAACGATGTATTCAGAGGGAACGAAGAAATGGCTAAACTTTAAAAGCAATTCAAATGCAACTCTAACAAAAGCAATTGGTTATATGTGTTCACCAATAAGTAGAATTGTCTATTTAAAAGAACTGGAAAAAGGTTTATGTTATAAATACGGAGGAATAAAAGCCCTATCGATGATGTCAATACTGAGTGCTAATGAGCGTGATGGAGCTATTGTATTTAATAAAAATGAGATTAAAAAAATATCAGAAAAGAATATAATCAGCGAACGGACATTTGATGACTTTGGAGGTGTAATAACTGAAGTATGGAGATATAATCCGGGACTATTAACAGATAACGAAATAGTTGATGACATATCGCTATTGCTGTGTCTTCAAGATAATGAAGAAGAACGAATTCAGAAAGAACTTGATAAGATACGTATAAAATATGGAATGAGATAAGATTATGGCAAATGGAATTGAAATATTTAGAGAATATTTCTCTAAATATAAAGAACAGTACACACTAATTGGTGGTATGGCATGTAATTTGCTTATGTCAGACGCTGAATTAGATTTCAGACAGACAAAAGATATCGACATGGTTCTAATTGTAGAAGCTATGACAAATGAATTTGCCTCTTCATGTGATTAATCACACAGAATAATTTTATTCAATAGGAAATATAATTGGTATAAAATTCTAATAAAAGCTAAATAAGAAAGAATCGCTACTTATATATACTTATTTTTTGTAAAAGTATGACCAGACTGTCTACTACTTGAATCCATGTTATGTTTTCATAAAACAATAAGTCTTTCGAATAATTATCCCAGTTCTTTTTCATTACTCCACTGCTTCTAACTTCATCAATGATTCTCTTATAATCTTCAATCAAATCGAGGGTATTTCTTTTTTTACTTGTAGTGAATAAAGCTTTATGAAGTATTTCATAATCTATTCTTTCAGTTTTATGAGTTGAAATGGTATGAATATCATAGAAGTCACGCATTCTAGTATTTGCTGTACCTCTAGAAATAACTGTTTCTATTTTTTCACCAAGCAGTGTTTCCAGATTATATGCTTTTAATGATATGTTTCTATCTTCGAACATCAATCTGTATTGGTATACTATTGCAGATGGAGTAATCACATCATTTGTTGAAAGGTCTATCTTTATAACCTGTCTTAAATTATCCAAACCTGCTTCAAGTATAAAACGGATTCCAGGGTAATCAAAATCTTCCATAATCTGTTCAATTTTTTTAATATGAAAGGATACATTATCCTCAAGTGCAACTGAAATAATTGCCTCAATTATTCTTTTTGCTTCAGACATTGTGACAAGAAGAGATTGGACTGTAGTATCAATGTCCATTGTTGTTCTTGTTTCTAAACCTACGATAGATGAAACAAGCATACCGCCTTTTAATATGAGATTATCTCTATAATCAGACAAAGAAATCCGTTCAAGAAATCGTTCCATTATATAATTGCGGATCAGAGCTTGAGCTTTTAAGCTATTGCCATCTGATAAGTTTCTGATTTTTGCTTTCAATTGCGTAGCAGTCTTAATCATAGCATTACCTCAGTATATGTCCGTACGATATTATCAATCCTAAAAATGGATGAATATCGCATAAGGACCGGCAATTTTTTTTCGGAACTTTTCATATATTCCTGAATAGCTGTTTGATAGACCTGCGGGTCCATATCCTTTTTATTGCGAATAATATCGCATATAGTTCTCTCCATGTCATAAACATCCACAGTATTGCCAAAATTGGTTTTAGTTTTATTCCTGCCAATAGAAAAATAGTTATCTA
>JAQVAJ010000248.1 GCA_028690885.1 Clostridia bacterium | reverse complement strand
GATGCTTGGGATTTGAGTTTTATGTGCTTAATTCCGTAAAATGCTATCTTTTCTTTCTATGTCCTTCAGATATTCCATGAGAATCAGTCATTTTACTGATTGAGAATGCATTTTACGGAAACTCAACACTTAAATTTTTCCAAAAATCTAGATTTTTATTACAAAAACAGCTTTTACTATATATAGATATATAAAAACCTATTTAAAAGAATATATTTTATACAAAATTAGTATTCCGTATTAAAGAACGGAAAGAAAAGAACCGATATATAAAACATAGGATGTATCACTGGTATTCAACCAGTTGTATAAATAAGCAGGGGGGATTATGACGAATAACACATTTAATGATCATATGCTGGAAGTCTTCCTTTTTGAAACTAATGAGCTTATGGAGCAGTTAGAAGAGCAGTTGCTTCATATTGAGGATTCAAAAAAGATGACTAAAGAAAATATTGATGAGATTTTTCGAATTATGCACACAGTAAAAGGCTCTTCAGCTATGATGCAGTTTGATGAAATCAGTCATCTTACACATAGTCTTGAAGACTTGTTTTTCTATATACGGGAAAACGGGCTTGAAGGAATCGATGCTGATGAAATAACTGAAGTAGGATTTGTCACTATTGATTTTATTAGAAATGAAGTTATCAAGCTTGAACAAGGTAAGGTGTCGGATGGAGATGCAGGTTCATTGAAAGAACGAATTGTTTTAATGGTCGAGAAGTTTAAAAAGCCAAAAAACAATGTTAATAAGAATGAGGATTTGAATGAATTATTAAATGAATCTATGGAGTCAGATGAATCAGAAAATATTAATAACGATGTGATTGAGAATAGCGATACTGCTTATGAAGAAGATAAGAATAAAAGTAATAAAAAACTCTATGAAGCAAAGGTAATTTTCGATGAGGACTGTGGAATGCTGAATATAAGAGCATTTACGGTTATAAGAAATATTACAGATTACTGTGATAATTTAAGTTATCTTCCAGAAGAACTTATGGACAGTGACGAAGCTTCTGATATTATTGCTAAAAATGGTTTTGTCATTCGATTCTCATCGGATCATGAATATGATGAATTAAAGAATATATTAAAAGAATCATTATTTGTTTCAGATATAAAACTTGACATGGTTTCTGATAATGTTGAAGAAGAAAAACCAAATGATGATACTAAAAATGGCGATATTGAAAAAACAGATGATAATTTAGCAATTGATGTGTCAGGAAGCTCACATAAAAAGAGTATTATAAGCGTCAATATTGAAAAGATGGATAAACTTATGGATTTAGTAGGGGAGATAGTCATTACTGAATCCATGGTAATAAATAATCCTGATCTCAAAGGCATACAACTGGATAACTTCCATAAAGCGGCAGCACAGCTGAAGAAACTTAACAATGAGCTTCAGGATGTTGTTATGTCCATAAGGATGCTTCCTATTGCGGCAACTTTCCATAAAATGCACAGAATAGTCAGAGACATGAATAAAAAACTAAGTAAGGATGTTGAATTATTCATATATGGAGAAGAAACAGAAGTAGATAAAAGCATAATAGATAATCTTGGAGAACCTCTTCTTCACTTAGTGAGAAATTCAATGGATCATGGAATTGAGAGCACTATTGATAGAAAGAAAGCTGGAAAATCTGAAAAAGGCAAAATAATACTTGATGCTCAGAATAATGGAAGCGAAATCACTATAAGAGTTAGTGACGATGGCAAAGGCCTTGATAAACATAAAATTTATGAAAAAGCAAAAGCTCATGGGCTGGTAGCAAAAGAAGAAGAAGAATTGACGGATAAAGAAATTTATTCCATGATTTTCCTCGCTGGATTCTCAACAAATAAAGAAGTTACAGAGTTCTCCGGAAGAGGAGTAGGACTTGACGTAGTAAGAAAAACAATAGAAAAACTTGGTGGAACAATAACAGTTGACAGTGCCATTAATGAAGGTACTGCTTTTAATATGAGGATACCTCTTACATTAGCAATAATTGATGGAATGAAGGTATCTGTTGGAAAATCAATCTTTACAATCCCTATAACCTCGATAAAAGAATCTATGAAAATAAAAAATGAGGATATTGTAAAAGATACTTCTGACAGAGAAATGGTAATGATAAGAGGAAAAGCATACCCGGTTATTAGATTGCATGATCATTATGTAATTAATACTGAAGTCCGGGATTTAACTGAAGGTATTCTGGTTATGGTGGAATCGGAGGATAATGCGTATTGTATATTCGCAGATACCATAATTGGTGAACAGCAGGTTGTCGTTAAGCCGATACCTGCATATGTAGGTAAATGCCAGAACGCAAATTCGGGAATAGCAGGATGTGCAATACTGGATGATTCAAATATTAGCATAATTATTGATGTTATGGGTCTTCATGGCCAAATAATCAAATAGAAGGAGAGAGGAAATGGATAATGATAAAAATATGATCCAGATAGAGGAAGATACACAAAAAGACAGATATCTGACATTCAGTATCGGAACCGAATCTTTTGGCGTGGATATCAAGTATGTAACCGAAATAATAGGAATACAGCCTATTACGATTGTGCCGGAGGTTCCAGATTACGTAAAAGGGATTATCAACTTAAGAGGTAAGATTATTCCGGTGATAGACATCAGGCTGAAGTTTAAGAAGGAATCTATTGAGTACGATGACAGAACCTGCATAATTGTCGTGGAAGTTGATGAGGTGACAGCGGGATTTATAGTTGATAATGTTACAGAAGTTATAACTATAGCAGGAGATGATATAGTCCCTCCTCCGGAATACAAGGAGTGTTTCCAAAACAATTATATTAAAAACATCGGTAAAACACCGAATGGAATAAAACTTCTACTTGACTGTCAGATGATCTTAAGCGGGGAGATTATTTAAAGTTAAAAAGTGTAAATGTAATTAACAGTTACAAAAATAAATGAAAAATACATATAAAACAAACAGGAGATTTAAAATGAAGTGGTATTTAAACATGAAGATGGGGAAGAAACTGGTTATAGCATTCGTACTTGTTGCAATAATCGCAGGAATTGTAGGAATTATTGGCTATATGGGGATTCAAGAAGTTAGGTCCAGCCAAACAAAAATTGCTAAAGACAGTTTCCCTAGAGTTGAAAGCCTTATACTTTCAAGAAAAGAAGCAACATCTGTGATGTTAGGTCAAAGAGGTCTTATGATGGACAAAATGAAAGCTCAATCATTGAGAGATGCTCAGTATGTGTATATTGATGAAGCAAGAGCAAACCTAACGACCGAATGGGGTATAGTAATGAGTTTTGAGCAAAGCGAAGAGATGAAACCTCTTTATGCTAGTGCAAACGAGTATTTGACAAAGTTCACAAATGAATCAGACAAGTTAGATGAGATGGCAAAAAGAAAAGATGAATTAATTAAGGGTGGTGCTGATTATGATGATATTGCTGTCACAAATCTTGACGAGCAGACATATCAGCAGTCTTTAATAGTAAGAGAGAATTTCTTAAAACTTGATGACATACTTGATGAGATAATTGCATTCAATGTAAAGCTGAAAAATGATACTTACGATCATGCCGAGCAGTCAGCTAATCAGGCGGCAGTATTTCTTGTAATAATAATAGGTGTGGCCATTCTAGTATCAATAATCCTTGGAGTATTGATAAGCAGAATGATTAGCAAACCAATTGATGAGATTGTTGGTTATGCTAATAATATTGCTCAAGGAAGATTGGACGATCATATTGAGG
>JAQVAJ010000247.1 GCA_028690885.1 Clostridia bacterium | reverse complement strand
CGTAAAAGGAGTCATTAATGGAACAAAAACTATTATTATCATTGAAAAGGAAAGCTGCTGAAGTGAGAAAGAATATAATCGAAGAGGTTTTTTCTGCAAACAGCGGACATCCAGGCGGATCGCTTTCCTGTACAGACATTCTTACTGTTTTATATTTCAAGCATATGAATGTAGACCCAAAGAAGCAGAAAGATCCTGACAGAGACAGATTTGTATTATCTAAAGGACATGCTTCTCCAGTACTTTATTCCATACTCGCAGAAAAAGGCTTTATACCTAAAGAAGACCTTGTTACTTTCAGGCAGGCTGACAGTTATCTTGAAGGTCATCCTTCAGTAAAAGATGTTCCAGGCGTTGACATGACCACAGGTTCTTTGGGCCAAGGTATATCAGCAGCATGCGGTATGGCTCAGATGGGCAAGCTTGATAAGAAAAATTACAGAGTTTATGCTATCTTAGGTGATGGCGAATTACAGGAAGGCCAGGTTTGGGAAGCTATGATGTATGCTGCTCACTATAAACTGGATAACCTTACAGCTTTTCTTGACCACAACGGATTGCAGATAGATGGCGATATAACTAAAGTAATGTCTCCAGAACCTGTAGCAGCAAAATTTGAAGCATTCGGATGGAACGTAATAATAGTTGACGGACACGATATGACACAGATTGACAATGCTATTGAAAAGGCAAAAGAGACTAAAGGAAAGCCTGCTATGATAGTTGCCGAAACCATTAAAGGAAAAGGCGTGTCATACATGGAAAATCAATATGGTTGGCATGGCAAAGCTCCTAATCAGGAATTAAGAGACAAAGCCATTGCAGAACTTGACGCATATATCGAGAATTTGGGGGTATAATATGAAAAAAGCTACAAGAGCAGCTTACGGTGAAGCATTAGCAGAATACGGAAGCAATGAGAAAATAATAGTTTTAGATGCTGATTTATCCAAATCCACAATGACAGCATCATTTAAAGAGTTATATCCTGAAAGATTCTTCAATACCGGAATAGCCGAAGCAAATATGATGTCATCAGCAGCAGGGATGGCTACATGCGGAAAGATAGTATTTGCAAGTTCATTTGCAATATTTGCAGCTATAAGAGCAGGAGAGCAGATAAGAAATTCCATATGTTATCCGAAACTTAACGTTAAAGTAGCTGCAACTCATTCAGGAATATCAGTTGGAGAAGATGGAGCAACCCATCAGGCCATAGAGGATATAGCTCTTATGAGAGCTTTGCCTAATATGACAGTTATACAGCCATGTGATGGAAGAGAAACTAAACAGGCAGTTAAAGCCATAATAGATTATGACGGACCTGTATATTTAAGATTAGGAAGACTTGCAGTAGAAGATATCTATGATAATTCCTATGTTTTCCAAATGGGAAAAGGAGTACAGCTTAAAGACGGCTGCGACCTTACTATTATTGCTACAGGTCTTATGGTAAAACCTGCACTTGATGCATGTGAAATTCTTAAAACTCAGGGTATTTTAGCCAGGGTAATTAATATACATACAATCAAACCTATTGATAAGAATATTTTAATTAAAGCTGCAAGAGAAACAGGCGCTATAGTAACTGCAGAAGAACATAATATTATCGGTGGTCTCGGTTCAGCGGTATGTGAGGTACTTGGTGAGGAATGGCCTGTTCCCATTAAAAGAGTCGGCATAGAAGATAAATTCGGAAAATCAGGAAAACCAGAAGAATTATTGAAAATGTACGGACTTACAGCTGAAAATATTGTAATAAAGTCTAAGATAGCAATGGCATTAAAAAAGAAATGATTTTTGAAAGCCATGCGCATTTACTTTCAAACAAGTTTGAAAACGACAGAGATGAAGTTATAAAAAGAGCTTTAGAGAACGGTGTATATGCCGTTCTCAATGTTTCTGATGATTTAAAAACATCAATAGAAGCTGTTAAGTTTTCAAAACAGTATAACAACATATTCAGCTCTGCAGGAATACATCCTCATAACGGTATGGATTTTAAGGATGATGATTTAATAGTCATCAAGCAACTTGCTTTAGACCCAAAGACACTGGCGATAGGTGAAATCGGATTGGACTACTATTACGATTTTTGTGACCGCAATGTGCAAAAAGAAGTTTTTGTTAAACAGCTAGAGCTGGCAAAATCATTAGATATGCCAGTAATAATTCATGACAGGGAAGCACATAAGGATACCATAGATACTTTGAACTTGTTCAAAGGAAACTTAGAAGGTGTGATACACTGTTATTCAGGAAGTGCTGAAAGTGCAAAGATATTATTGGATATGGGTTATTACATCTCCTTTACAGGCGTAATAACCTTTAAAAATGCAAACAAAACAATTGAAGCTTTAAAAGCAGTTCCTATAGACAGATTACTTTTAGAAACAGACAGTCCTTATCTTACTCCTGAGCCGTACAGAGGAAAAAGAAACGAACCTAAGAATCTTGTATATATTGCAAAGATGATGGCGCAGGTAAAACAGGTTTCATACGAATTTCTTTTGGAAAAGGTGTGGGATAATACTTTTGAATTATTTAAAAAAGCTAAACTGTATAGAAAGGTGCTGGAAGAAAAATGAAAAATGTAGATAATATAATACCTCTTCCCAATTATGTCCGTGCAAAGAAGGCTCTAGGCCAGAATTTCCTTATAGACAAAACCATAGCCTTGCAGATTACAGATGCGCTGGAGATGAATGAAGATGATACGGTTATAGAAGTAGGTTCGGGTACAGGAGCATTAAGTTCGCTTATAGCCCCACATTGTAAAAAGCTATATGCTATAGAAACAGACCAGGACCTTATTAAGCCGCTGACAGCAACCTTGAGTGATTACAGTAATGTTGAAATTGTGAATAAAGATATACTGAAGATTGATATAAATACGCTTATTAATACAAAAGACGGTTATAAGACAGTAGCAAACCTGCCCTATTATATTACTACTCCGGTTATAAACAAATTTATTGAGCAGGAGCATCTTCCTGATGTAATGGTATTTATGATGCAGAAAGAAGTTGCTGACAGGATATTGGAAAAAGAAGGAAGCAGGATATACGGAAGCTTTACTATTTATGTAAATTACAGATATGCGGCTTCTTTTGTAGCCCATGTTCCTCCAGAAAGCTTCATACCCTCACCGAAAGTAACCAGCACTGTTCTTAAATTCATAAAAAGAGATAAACCATTAGTTGATGTACCTTCAGAAGAATTTTTCTTTTCTGTTGTAAGAGCGTCTTTCTCGCAAAGAAGAAAGAAGCTTTCCAACTGTATTTCTTCTATGTCATCATTCAACGTAAGTAAAGAGGATGTTGAAAAGATATTATCTGATATGGGGCTTAGGACAGATATCAGAGCAGAATCATTATCCATTCAAAAGTTCGCAGAACTTGCATGGAAGCTTCACTCCATCTAAACAAAAAATGTAAGTCAGAAGCAGTTCTTACATATGAGTATTTACACAAAATATGTAAACGAATATGCTTAATTTAAACAAGCTAAATTTTTTAAATTTTATTTCCAAACTCTCTTGCAAAAAGCATAAGGTGCTCATATACTAGATACTACGTATTGTGTTTACAACCTAATACAAAACACTATATATGGGGAGAGTGCCATGATTATGAAAATTACTAAACGCGATGGGCGTGAAGAAAACTTTTCGCCTCTTAGAATCACAAGAGCGATATTCCTAGCAGCTGAAGCAGTAGCTAAGGAAGAGAACACAAAAGCAGATTTTACAATAGCAGAA
>JAQVAJ010000246.1 GCA_028690885.1 Clostridia bacterium | reverse complement strand
AATGAATATGCTTAATGTTGAAGATATAAGTTTCAACAGACCTGCTAATATGTTATATAACACTGAGAATCCCTTTTAAGTTATGTAGCATAAAAATTCAATTAATATATTTATCAATAAATCCGGACACTTTTTCATAATAGGTGTCCGGTTCTTTTGCAGAAGCTTCACCATGAACAGCTTCTTTTATAACTAAGTAATCTTTTTCACATGATGCATTTTCATAAAGAATATTAAGCATCTTAAAAGGGACCAGGACATCTTGATCCCCATGTATAAATAGTATTGGAGTCTTTGAGTTTGAAACTGCTTTTAAAGGGCTTACTTCCTTAAAATCCATTTTAATCTTTGCAGATGAAATTATATTAGCAGTATATAGTATTGGAAAGGCTGGGAGTTTGAACATTCTTTTCATATTATGCTTAAAAACTTCCCATACTGATGTATATCCGCAATCTTCAATAACACATTTCACATGTACTGGAATATCCTCCCCTGTTACCATCATAACTGTTGCTGCCCCCATTGATACTCCATGCAGTACAATACATGCCTCAGGATCTTTTTTTATAATTTCATATATCCATTCTATAATGTCAACACTGTCATAATAACCCATAGTCGCATACTCGCCTTCACTAATGCCATGACCTCTAAGATCTGGCATCAAAACTGAATATCCTTTTGATAAATACTCTTTTGCAAATGCAGACATATGCCAGCCTACTGATGTATACCCATGTACAACAATTACCCATTTATGTTCATCAGTTCCTTTAAAATATCTTGCTTTTAAATTTAAATTATCAAATGTAGATATGTTCCATACTGAATCCATATTATCATTGGTCCATGATAACAGTTTTTCATGCAACTGCTTTTGTTCATTCGTAATATCTTTTTCTTTCTTTTTAAAGATGTTTTTATCTGATTTCGGTTTAAGCGTTAAGTCAAACATTATAAAACCACCAACAAAAGATAAAACAAATAAAACGATAACAACAATTAATATAACTGTAAGAATAATCTCAAAACCCATTTTGCCCTCCGCTTTATATCTTTATTATATCATAATAAATAAACACAAATAATATTTAACCACTAATAATCATAAATATAACCTACAAAACTTAAAATTTGAAAAAAAATGCTTTACATTAGATAGTATGCTTGTTATACTTCCACTAATATTGATAGAGGCGCGGTACTCAATAGTAATCATTTGGACGACATAAGGAAGATTGACAGATGATAAAAGGGATTATCGCCGAAGAAAACGTAGCCTTATATGCGTTTATCTGGTTGATTTGCAAATAGCGAATTGACTGTCACCGCAAAACTAACGGTGGAGAGCTGTCACTTAAGAATCATTAAGTAAAGGCTCGCACATGCAGCCTTTTTTTGATATAATATGACAAACAGGTTGGTGAAAAATGAAAAAGTACAATTTCGCAATAGTAGGCGCTACAGGCATGGTAGGAAGAACCTTTATAAAAGTCCTTGAAGAAAGAAACCTTCCAATCGAAAACATCTACTTTTTTGCCTCTGCAAGATCAGCAGGCAGCACAATCACCTTTTTAGGCAAAGATTATATGGTCGAAGAACTTAACGAACATTCCTTTGACAGAAAAACAGATATTGCCTTATTTTCCGCAGGTGGTGATTTAAGTAAGATATATGCACCTATTGCAAGTAAGCATGGTGCAGTGGTTATTGATAACAGCAGCGCATGGAGAATGGATCCATCTGTTCCTTTAGTTATTCCTGAAGTAAATAAAGAAGATATAGAAAAACATAAAGGAATTATAGCTAATCCTAACTGCTCTACAATTCAGGCTTTAGTTGCCGTTAAACCATTACATGATGTATTTAAACTAAAAAGAATGATTGTTACAACATTTCAATCAGTTTCAGGTGCAGGAAAAAGCGGATGTGATGAACTTGAAAACTCGTTAAAAGGTCTTCCACCAAAGAAATTCCCTCACCCGATAGCTAATAACTGTATACCTCATATTGATGTTTTCTTAGATAACGGATATACAAAAGAGGAAATGAAAATGGTAAATGAAACAAGAAAAATGTTTCATGATGACAGTTTGAAAATTACCTGTACATGTGTAAGGGTTCCAGTTATGAAAAGTCATAGCGAATCTATTAATGTTGAGTTTAATAATCAGTATGAGCTTGATGATATATATAATATACTGAATAGTGCACCTGGAGTAAAAGTGGTTGATGATGTTAAGAATTCAAAATATCCATTAGCTACTGATGCTGCAGATACAGATGATACATATGTCGGCAGAATCAGAAGAGATGAATCTGTAGAAAATGGCCTTAACATCTGGGTAGTTGCAGATAATGTAAGAAAAGGAGCTGCAAGCAATGCAGTTCAGATTGCTGAAGAACTTATAAAAGTATGGGAGAGATAATATGTTATTTAAAGGTGCGGCGACAGCCGTTATAACACCATTTAACAAAGAAGGTATTGATTTCGAAAATTTTGATAAACAAATCGATATTCAGCTGAATTGTGGTATACAAGCAATTATAGTGTGCGGAACAACAGGTGAAGCTTCAACTATGACAGAACAGGAAAGATACGAAGCTATAGCTTTCACAGTAAAGAAAGTGAATAAAAAAATACCAGTTATTGCAGGTACAGGATGTAATGATACACATCATAGCATCAGATTATCAAAAGACGCATACACAGCCGGAGCTGATGCAATACTGGTCACTGCTCCATATTACAACAAAACCTCGAAAAAAGGTCTTATAGAGCATTTCAGAACCATATCAGAAAGTGTACCCATACCAACAATATTGTATAACATTCCCTCCCGAGCAGGTATGAATATTGATCCTGATGTTATTAAACACCTTGCAGAGAATTGTAATGTAATAGCAATAAAGGAATGCAATTTATCACAAATGGCTGATGTTATTCAATCAACTCCGGATAATTTTACGGTATACAGCGGGGATGACTGCATCAATCTTCCTGCACTATCTTTAGGAGCAATGGGAGTTGTATCTGTCCTTTCCAATATACTGCCTTCTCATGTAGCCATGATGAATAAACTGTTTTTAGAAAACAAAGTAGATCAAAGCAGAGAGTTGTTTTACAAAAGCAGAAAACTTGTTAATCTGCTATTTATAGAGACAAGCCCGATACCTGTAAAAAAAGCAATGCATCTAATGGGTTTGGATTCCGGCCTGCTTCGTTTGCCTTTAGTAGATATGGATGAAAAGAATGCGCAACTGCTAAAAGATGAAATGATTAATCAAGGAGTTATATAATGAATATTCTGCTTGTAGGATGCAATGGAAAAATGGGAACAACTATTGCAAGAATATGTTCTGAAAGAAACGACATATCGATAAGCTGCGGTCTTGATGTAACAAAAAAAGACAATATGCCCTTCCCTGTTTACACAAACGAAAAGCAAATCCCAGTTTCTATAAACATTGATGCCGTTATAGACTTTTCACATCCATCAGGAGTAATACAAACTGCAAATTTCTGCAATAGAAGAAAATGTCCTTTAGTGTACGCAACTACAGGATTAGATAAAGAATCTAATAAACTTCTTGATGAGTTATCAGATTTCGTACCAGTATTCAGAAGCGCTAATATGAGTCTGGGTGTCAATCTTCTTATAAAGCTATGTAAAAATGCTGCAAGTTTTTTAAAAGAAGATTTCGATATTGAGATAGTTGAAAAACATCACAACCAGAAAATAGACGCACCTAGCGG
>JAQVAJ010000245.1:2264-3768 GCA_028690885.1 Clostridia bacterium | reverse complement strand
GTCTGACATAGATAAGTTATGTACAATTCCGGAAAATGACTCATATGGAATGGTTACACAACTTATGGTTAAATATTTAACTGGTCAGTGCGGTGCTTACCTTGAATTTTATGAGTTTATGGAAGATTGTGTTTTGGCAGGAGTACCTGACTATATACCAAAAGAAATTACCCAAGGAGATACAGTTGTTATGCCTGCAGCTTTTGGTCAGTTGTCTGAAGGCATCCTGAATGTGTCTTCAGTCAGACCTGGTAATGTGATGCTTTACAGGCTTTCTCAAAATAAAGAAGGCTACTGTATGCATATTGTAAAGGGTAGAGCTGAAACAGCAGATAAATGGGAAGAAGCGGGATGGACCCAGCCTGCTCCTCAGCTTCCGGGATTAATGATTTATTTAGATGATGTGGAAACATTCGCTATGAATGTAATGAGTCAGCATTACATAATCGCATATGAAGATAACGCTGATAAGATGGTTGATTTATGTAAATTACTTAATATTGAGGTGGTAAGATGAGAAGTGAAATATTAGAAGCAGCACGTAAATCTCTTAATATAGAGAAAAAGGAAATAGAAAGATTAATATCGTATTTAAACGAAGATTCTTTGTTAGAAGCAGTAGAAAAACTAGCAAATTGCAAGAGCATTATGACAGTGGCTTCCGGTTCATCAGGAATAGCTGCTAAGAAATTTGCTCATTCATTATGCTGTATAGAAAGACATGCGATGTTTATGTCACCAAGTGAAGCGGTTCATGGCGGACTGGGAGCTTTGGACAGTGATGATGTTATGGTAATGGTTTCAAGAGGCGGAAAGACAGTAGAGCTTCTTCCCATAATATCAGTATGTAACAAAAAGAAAGCTACCCTTATTGCTGTTACTGAAAATGAAGAGTCGATACTTTCTCGAAGCTCAGATATAGTCTTAAAATTAAATATTGACAAGGAAAGTGATCCATTAGGATTAATGGCGACTTCAAGCTTTGTTGCTACTATCGCGTTATTTGATTCGATTTTAGCAGCTCTAATAGTAAAGACAGGCTTTACCTCTGAGCAGTTCGGAATTATTCATCCGGGTGGTGCAGTAGGTGAACTGTTAAATAAGAAATAGGGGGAAAGCATGTATAAAGGATTAAAAATCTCAGCACCTTTTTTTGAGATAGGCCCGAAAGCATATCTATACGGAGAAAATATGCTTTCATTAGCAAAGGTTATTGATAAGGTGGCAATGAAGTATGATGTAGATATAATTGTGACACCACAGTATACTGATATATCATTACTTGCTTTGAATACGTCAAGGATACTAATTTTTGCTCAGCATATGGATTATCTGCCAATTGGCAGGGGGCTAGGTTCAGTTCTTCCAGAAGCTGTAAAAGCAGCTGGAGCTGTAGGTGTAATGCTGAATCATGCTGAAAAACCATTAACAATGGAAGAAATACAAAAAACAATAGAAAGAGCAGATGAGGTTGGTTTGGGTACTATAGTGTGTTCTGATACAA
>JAQVAJ010000245.1:0-2164 GCA_028690885.1 Clostridia bacterium | reverse complement strand
AAAGCAGCTGGAGCTGTAGGTGTAATGCTGAATCATGCTGAAAAACCATTAACAATGGAAGAAATACAAAAAACAATAGAAAGAGCAGATGAGGTTGGTTTGGGTACTATAGTGTGTTCTGATACAATTGAGCAGATGAAACAGATCGCGAAAATGTCACCTAATCTGATTGTTGCAGAACCGACAGAGCTTATTGGAACCGGACAGACTTCAGATATATCTTATGTAAAAGAATCTATAGAAACAGTTAAACAGATTAATCCTGAAATAATGGTGCTTCAGGGCGCAGGTATTAAGGATGGAAATGATGTGTATAACGTTATAAAAGCGGGAGCATTAGCTACAGGAAGCACATCAGGGATAATTAAAGCAAAAGACCCATATGCTATGGTGGAAGAGATGATATACAGTATTCGAAGAGCATGGGATGAAATACATAATAAATAATATTAGGAGGATGGAAGATGACAGTTTACACAGGAAAGATAGAAATGCAATCGAAAGACCACATGCCAGATTTTCACAACATTACGGACCAGGTGAAAAAGATAGTGGAAGAATCAGGAGTTAAAAACGGAATATGTGTAGTATATTCACATCATACAACTTGTTCTGTAATGACTCAGGAATGCTCGCATGATACGACTTTTTTTGGAAGAGAACATTTACAGCAGGACCTTATCAACATAATGGAAAGAATAGTGCCAACATGCAGGTATGAAGGCCAGTATCTTCATCCGGGTCCAAAACATATAGATTTCGCACTTACATTTCCAGATGAAGAACCAAAAGGAAGCCTTAACACAGATGCTCACTTAAGATCATGTTTCTTTGGAAGATCAGAAACTATTGTCTTAACTGATGGCAAACTATCATTAGGAGATTTCGGATTCATATATTTTATTGACTGGGATCAGGTTCGTGAAAGAAAAAGAGTAGCAGAAGTACAGATAATAGGGGAATGATACAGAAAAGATAATAAAAATGAAGCCATATATTAATTATGGCTTTTTTTATAGTAAATAAATATTCGTATTCTATTATGGACTTAATGGCTTCAACCCAAATTGACATAAAAAATTATGGGTGATAAGATTCTTATAGTTAAATATTGGTATAGATGTAAATATTTATATTATTTCACTTAAAAAATGAAAGAAGGTTATTATGGAGAAGAAAAAAGTTGAAATTAAAGCAGCTGTTGAACCTAAATCAAAAGTACTAGTATCTGTAAGGGATAAGGATGGTAAGGATAATGCATTAGTAGTTGCTTACTGCTGTAATTGCAGTTATGCTCCCCCAATGGTTATGGTTGGCATAGTTCCTTCAAGGTATTCATATCATATGGTTAAAGAAAATCCATGTTTTGTAGTTAACCTTGTAAGTAAAGACCAGAAGGAGATATATAAGTATCTTGGTAGTGTTAGCGGGAGAGATGAAGACAAGTTAGCAAAAATAAACACTAAAGACGGTGATGTAGTTAATGCTGCAATACTTACTGATTGTCCTGTAAATATTGAATGTACTGTAGTTGATTCAATTATGACAGGATCGCACGAAATGTTTATCGGCAAAATAGAATGCGTTCATGCTGATTCAGATATTATAAATGAAAAAGGCGAGATTGATTATTCTAAAATAGATTTCATTTAATCTACATAACCTTAAGGACATATATCCAGTCCTGGAAGGCATCTACCCTTGGAAATTTCCATTTTCCCTCTTGGTCTGGTATAACATGTCCAAGAGGGGTTTCTTTGCCTGTTATTGGATTAAATCTGTATGCTGAGTAAGAAACATCAGTTTCAATATTAAGAACATTTATGTCTCCAAAGAAGCTTCCTCCGAAGTGAGGTTTGTATATCACTCGGACTTTTTTTGGAATTCCTGCGGCGAAATGACCATCACATGCTTCAAGTGTACATGGGGTTTCAACCCATTCAGGATGATACTCGAATTTCCACCATTCAAACGAGGTGAGGTATTTCATGCACAGGGATATATGTTTGGAACCGTCAAGATTCATTGCTTCTTTCCAGCTGGTGTTACCCCAGTGGGCTCCGTGAGGTGAAGCTCCATATGGCATTTCTTCCGAATTTATCTGCCATATGCCATTTGCGCCATATGTATGACCTGCAGCTCCTAAAAGAAAATCTGACAGATA
>JAQVAJ010000244.1 GCA_028690885.1 Clostridia bacterium | reverse complement strand
TTGATGTAAAATGATTGACCGTTACTATGAAATCTTCAAGATTCTTATTTTTATCGGGTCTCCTTAAATTTATTGTGTCCGGAGTACACTCGGCAACAACCATTTCTTGTTGTTTATCTACTAAAAGAATATTACAGCTTGAAGCTATAGGTAATCTTTGTAATGCATTGATACCTTGTTGTACTGTTTTGCAATTTTCCAAGATATAACGTACCAAAAAAACAGAATTGAATCCGGGCTTAATTTCTTCTTGATTAGGCATAACAAATGTCATTGCCACAACCAATCCAAAAAGGTTCATTCCCTCTTCGCCATTGATAAAGGAGGAAGAGTTTAGTATAAATTTGTTTTTATTTACAGGCTCATAATTATAGCTGTGACTGACTTTTTTCAACAAAGGCGGTAAATCATTATTCCGTCCGTAGTAGATTTTATTATTGCAGAGTAAACTAAAAGCTGTACATCCTCTTATTTCGACCACATTATTTCTGTTGAGGGTGAAACAGCAACCCATACACATCATCCAGGAAGCAAATAATTCAAAATTATAATTCAGAGTATCTGTGATTCCTATAATATTCAGTTTCTTTTTCTCTGCTTTTTTTGGAGGAATTGCTTTTGGGATATGTGTATATTAAATATTCAGTTTTTTCTTTGTGAGATTTTGGGAATCTGTTAACCTCATTCAAAAATTGCGTCTTGTTTTCTTTGAAAACCTTACCTAGCTGTTCTCCAATTTCATAGGGGGTTCCTTTTAAAACTATACGATTCATTTTGTTTTAACCATCATTGTGCTTATAACGTTTTCACAGGTATACATATATCTAAAACAAATTTGCCGTTAGCGTCTTCTTCCGGTGAATTGTAATATAACTCATATGGGTATCCATCCTGGGGCTGATATCCACTTTCAGTAAACCATAAACACATTGTATTCCAGGCTTTTTCAAATCCTTTCTCATCAATTTCAAAATGACCGACAGCATATTTGCCGCTTGCTAATGTCATTTTCCCAAATTCTCCTTCTGCTTGCACATCGTTATCCACAGTAATACATGCACTCTGACGAACTTGTTCAATCTCGGTTATAGCAGGATCATCGTGATAAACAGTAATTGTTTTTGTTTCCGGAAAACGTACCAGGCCCCTGGGTGCCGCCCATTTGATAAGCTTTTCATAAGCTTTGCCAATTTGGTTAAATGATCCCGTGTGCCTGCAGTAAACAACATTAAATTCAGGCATCTCCTTAATTTCAATTTTTGTGTCCATGATTATGAATTTTGAGTGATTAAATTGATTAAGATTATCACCGCAAAGTTGTCCTTTAAAATCCGGACCCGTTTGATTTATCTTGCGGGTCACTTGACCATTCTTGCTATAATAGAAACCGTCTATGGAAAAAAATTGCTTTTTCAGTTTCCCTGAACTCTTTGGCGGTCAGGCCAAAGTATTTACGAAATGTTCGACTAAAATGGGCGACACTGCCAAAACCGCATTTATCAGCTATTTCACTGATTGAGACAGTTTTGTCATTGCTAAGTTGTCTGGCGGCTTTCTCAATTCGTAGTCGTTGTACAAAGCTATTTAATGTTTCATTAGTTAAAGTTGAGAAAATACGATGAAAATGAAACGGTGAAAAACATGCAATCTGAGCAATTTTTTCAAGTGTAATATCTTCGTTTAAATTCTTTTCTATATAGTCAATCACTCTATTGATTCTTGCCATGTACTCTTGTCTGCTTTTGTCTTTTGCGTTCACTTTTCAGCTATTTAAAATTATTCAAATTCTTTTGACGGGTAAATCCCAAAATTACTATAAACTCTGGATCTACATCTTATGGCAGCGATTTCCAAAGACAGGGGTGCTCCCTGACAACTCCTGTTCAGTAGCAATATTTTTTCTGTCAGTTTTTTCGACACTCCTTGTAAATCAAAGGGGAATCGTATAAATTTACACATTCCTCCTACAATTTTTTTTCAGGAATATTTTCGGATACGTCATGTTTTGGCGGAATGGATGTTTTTTTTTGCAGATAATTTGTGTTCATAAGTCTAATATGTAAAAAACCCAATATTTATAAATTAACTATAATTTTTTACTCACATATATTGAATTATATAGCACATATAAAACTAAAAGATTCCAAAACCTTTGAAATTCAAGGTCTATGGAGTCATTTATATGGAACGGCTGAATTTGCCATGAAATTTGCAGCAGTATTTAAGAATCAGGAATGGGGGAGGATACTGGGATTATTACATGATTTGGGGAAATATTCTGATGAATTTCAGAAGTATATAAGAATAAATTCTGGATACGAGGAAGATGATCAGAAGATTCCAAGGACCGATCATACTTCGGCTGCTGCGATCTTAGCCAAAGAAACTTATCCCGGCTTATGGCCTCCCTTATCTTATTGTATTGCTGGACATCATGCAGGTTTGCATAATTGGCTGCCTGAAGTCGGGGTTTCAGGTGATTTGTCAGATAGATTAACGAAAGTAGAATTATTGGATAAAATTAGGAAAAAGATTCCTTTTAAACTTCTTGAAAGCATTGACCTTATTCCTCCAAAAATGGCTGATCCGAAACAGATGCACTTGTGGATTCGAATGCTTTTCTCCTGTTTGGTCGATGCCGATTTTCTAGACACAGAACGTTTTATGAATCTCGATACGTTTGAAAAACGAGGTAAGTATGATTCTTTGAGTGAGTTGAAAAGTCGTTTTGATAACCATATGGAAAAGATGTGTAAGAATGCACCTTCAACAGCGGTTAACTCATTTCGACATCAAATATTAAGAGATTGCATCAAATCAGGAGAGTTATCTCCGGGGTTTTTTTCAATAACAGTTCCAACAGGAGGTGGTAAAACATTATCGTCGATGGCATGGGCATTGGTTCATGCACTGAAATATAACAAATCGAGAATTGTTTTCGCAATTCCCTACACAAGTATTATTAGTCAAACGGCACAAATTTATAGGTCAATATTTGGCGATGAGAATGTAGTTGAACACCACAGTAACATAGTTGACAATACCGATACGCAGGAAAGAAAACTTGCTGCTGAAAATTGGGATGCTCCCATTGTAGTAACCACCAATGTTCAGTTATTTGAGTCTCTATATTCAAATAAAACTTCGCGTTGCCGTAAACTGCACAATCTTGTAAATAGCATCATTATACTTGATGAAGCTCAGATGTTGCCTCCTGAATGCCTTCAACCGATTCTTACTGTTTTAAAAGGTCTTGTTGACGATTACGGTGTTTCGGTAATGTTCTCAACGGCAACTCAACCTGCTTTAACTGGTAGGATTGGAGGTAGTGGTAAGAATACATTCTATGGCATCCCGACAGAATCAGTACGTGAAGTTGTTCAAAATGTAGATACTCTGGCTTCTGAATTGAAAAGAGTGGATATTCACTTGCCCCAAAATATCAATGAAACGATTGAATGGTCTGTGATTGCAGAAGAGCTACAACAGCATGAGCAGGTACTTTGCATTGTAAACACTCGAAATCAATGCCGAGAATTACACGAATTGATGCCCAAAGACACACTGCATCTTTCGAGGTTGATGTGTACCGCACACATAATGGATGTCATCGATGAAATAAAACTCCGGCTCAAAGAGAATAAACCAGTCAGGGTTATAAGCACCCAATTGATCGAAGCAGGGGTTGATATTGATTTTCCTTTTGTTTACCGTGCTATTGCTGGATTGGATTCAATTGCCCAATGTGCTGGACGGTGCAACAGAGAGGGTAGACTGAATGAAAAAAACAAAC
>JAQVAJ010000243.1 GCA_028690885.1 Clostridia bacterium | reverse complement strand
AATAATTTTCGACAACATACCGCGAAATCCTACAGGTAAAATAGAAAAGCCGAAAATCAGAGAGAAATACTGTAAAGTAAGCGTTGTTGAATTGCAGATGAGTAATTAACTGATTAAAATAAAAACTTAGTGCTTTTAATTAAACAAAACAGTTGAATAATGTATACATAATATAACAAGATACTGTATAATTGTAATATATCGAAAAAAAGGCTGAAACAGGAAAGAGCAATGTTTAATCAGATAGATTGGTTAGAGCAAATTAAATACTTCAGTTTGGAATTGTCCAGTCCACTTGCTGTTATATCAGCGATTATTGATATAGCTATTGTTTCTTATCTTGTTTATAAACTTATGATATTCGTAAAAGAAATCAGAGCATGGAGCTTGCTTAAAGGAGTACTTGTCATCATAATTGTTGCAATAGTTAGCAGTTTGCTAGGGTTGCAGATTATGACATTTCTTTTTAGTAATATATTGACATTTGCTGCTTTGTCTATTGTTGTTCTTTTTCAACCTGAGATCAGAAAGGTCCTTGAAAGACTCGGAACAAGCGAATTCACTCACTTTTTTTCAAGTACCGGTAATGATGAGACTCTTAAAACTACAGCAGTTGTTGAAGAGATTGTAAAAGCATGCAAAAACATGTCTGAACAATACATTGGAGCATTAATAGTTATTGAAAAGGAAACCAAAATCGGCGAATTCATAAACACAGGTGTTCAGATGAATGCTGATGTTACCAAAGAGCTATTAGAGAATATATTCGTTCCGAAAACTCCATTGCATGACGGAGCTGTTATAATCAGGAAGGATAAGATTATTGCAGCAGCATGCTTATTGCCACTTACAGATAATCCAAATTTAAGTACAGAGCTTGGAATGAGGCACCGTGGAGGATTAGGTATAACGGAAGTATCCGATTGTATTGCAGTTATTGTTTCGGAAGAAAGCGGAAAAATCTCATATGCTTCAAATGGCGGACTGGTAAGAAATCTCAACAGTGATTCGCTTAGAAAAGCCTTACTAATGAATCTTGTTAGAGAAAAGAAAGAAAAAAGCAAACTAGGGAAAATTATAGGAAAAGGTAAGAAAAATGTGGAATAAGATTAAAAAGAATCTTTTTTTCAAGATATTAGCAGTAGTTATAGCCATTATTATTTGGTTTATTGTTTCTGTTAATAATAATCCTGTTGAAGTAAAAACTATATCAGTTCCTATACAAATACAAAATGAAAGAAACCTTGCTCTTCGAAATCTAAGGATAATTAATGAAATAGATAATTTTATAGATATCCAAATTAAAGGAGCAGCAACTGAAGTAGGAAAGGTTTCTTCTTCAGATTTTTCTGCATATGTAGACTTTACAGAGATAATCAACGAGAATTATAATAATCTTACTGTTAAAGGAATAACATATAACGGTGATTCAAATATAACATTTACATATGATGAAGAGGATATTGTGAAATATGTTGAAGTTGAAAAAGTAATCACATCTGAATTTCCTGTTTCAATAGATTTCAATGGGCAGCTTCCAGAAGGTTATTATCTTGTTGCTTATTCTGTTACCCCAAATATTCAGTCTATAAATGATGTCACTTCAATGATATCGAAGATTGACAGTATAAAAGTAAGTATTGATTTGGATAATGTTTATCAGTCTTTTACAGTAAGAAAAGCTTGTAATGTTTACGATAAGGATATGCGAATTTTAAATGAATATTCAAATACGATAATTGTTGATGTCAGCATTACTATTGGCAAGAAAGTAAATCTGATAAGCCGTATTACAGGCACTGATGCTCTTGGGGATAACCATATGTATATTTCTAATTCTCTTCAATATTCAGATTTAATTATTGTTGGAGATAACCTGGTTATAAAAGATATAAATACAGTTTATACAAAACCTTTTGATATTTCAGGAAGCAAAGAATCATTTGTAAGTGAATCAGAACTTGATATACCTTCAAATATAAAAGCTTATTCTGTTGATAATGTACTTATTTCTAATAACATGGTTGAAATATCGGTTACTATTGAACAACTGATAACAAAAAGATTTGAGTATGGAATTGAAGAGATTACAATAAGGAATAAGAGTATCCTTCAAGAGTATACTATGAATGAGGAAGTGTTCTTTGTTACATTGAAAGGACGAGCTGTAACACTAGCTTCAATAACCAAGAATCAATTAACGCCATATGTTGATGTTTTTAACATGAACGATGGAAACAACCCTGCAAAAGTAAATGTTCTATCTGTTGGAACTAATGTTACTTTGGAAGATTCTTCAACATTGAACGTTTATGTTGAGACTATAGCAACATATTCTATAGACACAGAAAAGATTATTAAAACTAATGTAAACAATGAACTTAGTTATTCTATACAGGCAGAATCATTTAATATACGTTTAGTAGGATTGAGTTCGAATATAGCAAAGGTTGATACATCGGAACTTGCATTTTATATAAATATGGAAGATTATCAAGAAGGAATGCATATGATTGATGTAGTTGTAAGTAATGAAAGTCTGCCTGAAGGTGTCAGGCTATACGATGAAATAACAATTGCTGTTATGATAACAAAGCAATAAATTGAAGGAATCATGGGAAAATTCATTTTAAAAGAAATAAGCGTTCCTGTAAGGGAAGCATATAATGCTGATATTAAAAGTATCATAGAACAGAAGGTTCGTAAGTCATACGATAATAATGATATAAATTTCGTAAGTTTTCAGAAGAAATCAATTGATGCAAGGCATAAAAACAATATTCAATATAGTATTAATGCTGTTTTTGAGTCAGACGATGATTTTATCGTAAAAAAGAAACTGGAGCCATTTTCCTCTTTTGAGTATGAAGAGATAAAAACGGGAAGTATCAAAGTAAAAAGGCCTATCGTTATTGGGGCCGGACCTTGCGGGTTATTTGCAGCGTATCTTTTGGCATTATATGGATTTGAACCATTAGTTATCGAAAGAGGTAAATGTGTTGATGACAGACACGCTGATATATTGGATTTTTTTAACACTGGAAACCTTAATACTGAATCAAACATACAATTTGGTGAGGGTGGAGCCGGAGCATACTCTGACGGGAAGCTTGTTACAAGAATTAATGATCCAAGATGCTCATATGTCTTATCTGTTTTAAAAGAAATGGGCGCTGATGAATCAATTTTATATGATGCAAAACCGCATGTCGGTTCAGATGTATTAAAAAATGTCGTAAAAACGCTAAGAAATGAGATTATTTCGAAAAAAGGTTCTTTTCTTTATGAATCAAAAGTTACTGATTTGGTTTTATCAAAAGATATGAAAATAGAAGGCGTGATTATTAACGATAGTACACAGATAGATGCAGATATTGTAGTACTTGCAACAGGACACAGTGCTAGAGATACATATCAGATGCTTTTTACAAAAGGCATGGAAATGATACAAAAACCTTTTTCAGTTGGTTATCGAATAGAACATCTCCAAGAGGACATAAATGAATGCAGATATGGAAAATCAGCAAAATATATACCATATAACGCAGAGTATCAGCTGCATGACAGGTCACAGAAAAGAGGAGTATATACTTTTTGTATGTGTCCGGGAGGATATGTCATTAATGCATCTTCTGAAGAAAAATGTCTTGCTACAAATGGTATGAGCATGAAAAAGAGAGAGGGCATTAATGCTAATAGCGCATGGGTAGTATCTGTTGATAATAATGATTACCTGTCGGATCATCCGCTTGCTGGAATAGAATTCCAAAGATCAATAGAAAGAAAAGCTTATGAAATAGGTATAGCTA
>JAQVAJ010000242.1 GCA_028690885.1 Clostridia bacterium | reverse complement strand
CTTTTACCTTACCAATACCTTTATGTTTCATTATCTGCTGAATACCAGCTCGAGAAAGACCATTCAAACCTTTTCCCAGTTCATCATCTGAAAGTAGAAGTCTTGATAAATCCATAGCATTTTTACCACTGGAACCAGATTTAATTACAATCGCTAACAATTCGGTATCAGAAAGAGATGCAGCACCCTTTTCATATAGTTTCTCATAAGGTCTTTCATCATAGGGCAGTTCTTTCATTATAAAATCACTCATATCATATCTTTTATGACACTATAAATGGCAGATAAAGGAAGACCCATTACATTGTAATAGCATCCATTAATACCTTTAATAAATTTTGAAGCAAGTCCTTGTATAGCATAACCTCCGGCTTTGTCATAGGGCTCATCTGTTTGAATATATTCTTCAATTTCCTCATCAGTCAAATCCAAAAACTCAACCTTTGTCTTATTATAAAAAACCTTTTCAAATCCACTTGTTTTCAAAATACATACACCTGATATGACATAATGAGTTTTCCCGCTTAAAAGGTGCATCATCTTTTTTGCATCTTCTTTTTTGCAGGGTTTTCCAAGCATGTTTCCCTCAATAAGTACAATTGTGTCAACTCCAATAATTATATCATCCTCAGTTGCACTCTGTATAACGCTTAAAGCCTTTTTCTTCGCAAGTTCCTGAACAAAATCTTCAGGGCTATATCCGCCAATAAATGCTTCATCAGCATCAGGACTTATTGCTTTGTAAGGTATACCTGCTTTATCAAGTATTTCTTTTCTTCTTGGTGATGATGAAGCTAAAATTAAACGCGTCATGTGTCCTCCTGTAATTGACATTTTATACCATTTTTAGCTTTGATGCAATAGCTACATCATACTATCTGCCTGACTAATCAGATCCTTGGCTTTTGCTTTTACTTTTTTTCTGTCAGAACCTTTACCTTTTAGCGCAACCATGAAACCAATTCCCCCAAATAGAATTTTAAAGTAATAAGTTATTAAACGCCATATTAAAATAACAGGTAAGGCTGGTGATGAAACGAAGAATGGGGTTATCAGCAGCACTGCAAATCCTTCTGCACCTCCAGTAGTACCTGGAGTTGGAACATAGGACATTATAATTGAGCAAATACAAGTACAAACCATTAGAGGAAGAGCATTATCAAAACTTCCTTCAATTGCTCTTAACATAAAGACTGGGACCATATAGATAGATAAAAGTTCAGCAATCTGTATAAGCACTGAAAACACCCAAAACCATGGTCTTGTCTTGAATATTCTAACACCTTCTTTAAAACTGGCAAGAGATTCATTAACTGATTTTTCAATCTTTTCATGTTTTTTAGGCATAAACTTTTGTATTATTAACATAACCAGAGAAACAGTTTTATTAGCAAGTTTGCCTTTTCCTAGAAAGGCTAGAAATATACCTACAATAACAGAGCATATAATTATTGCAGGAATAAAAATCGCATAAAAATGTGATACATGCTGCAAAAGATAATTTCTTAATAGCAAAAAACCAAAAACAGATAAAGCAAGTTCTGTTACCTGATATAAAAATGATCGTATAATTGCAATTGAAGCAGCTGTACCAGCATCAAGACCTTTCTTCGTGAGTACATAGACCAGTGCAGGCTGTCCTCCAGAAGAAAATGGTGTTACTGCACAGAAAAATTCATGTACAATTATTGAAAGAAAATTCCCGCCAGGATCTTTTTGCCTTCCAATCATGCCCCTTTTAACTATCCTTATAGCCAACGAACCTAGTACCCACAACAAAACCATGCACATAAATGCAAATAATATATATATGTATTCAATAGATTTTAATATGCGTATCGCATCATCTGCTGATTGGTTAGTAAACATTAGAACAATAAATATACATCCTACAGCAAGTGCGATAATCAGATTAATTATAAATTTCTTCATTTGTTCTCCAGCTTATCGATATTTACACCTTCAACAGTAATATCGATAGAATCCAAGACTATATCTAGTTCTTTATCAAGTACTTTTGCTATAGCTCTTTGTATATCAGCGGTGACCTGAGGAATAACAATGTTGTAATTAATATCAACAAAAATTTCAACGGTTTTCCTTTTTTCACTATCAGTTATCTTTATAGGTCTTTTCTTCTTTGTGAGTCTTACAGTACTAAATAACCCAACTGTCTGGGCTATTTTAACCACAATAATGCTTTCAGCTACATCAGTACCGGAATTATTAATCATTTCTTTTAAAATTCTGCATGTTTAGGAACTCTTGGGAAAGGTATCACATCACGGATATTGCCCATTCCTGTCATGTACATTATCATCCTTTCAAAACCAAGTCCGAACCCTGCGTGTTTTACTGTTCCATATCTTCTGGTATCAAGATACCACCAGTAATCATTTTCATCTAGACCCATCTCGTTCATTCTACTTACAAGGACATCATATCTTTCTTCTCTCTGGCTTCCACCTATTATCTCTCCGACTCCCGGAACCAGAAGATCCATTGCTCTTACTGTATTATTATCATCATTAACTTTCATATAGAAGGCTTTAATCTGTTTGGGATAATCTGTAACGAAGACAGGTTTCTTAAAATGTTTTTCAGTAAGATATCTTTCATGTTCTGTCTGAAGATCATTTCCCCATTCAACTAAGTTGTCAAACTTTACTTTGCTGTCTTGTAATATTTTTACAGCTTCAGTATATGTAACATGTGCAAATTTGGAATCAGTTACAACTTTCAGTTTATCAAACAAACCAGGCTCAATAAATTTATCGAAAAACTCCATCTCATATGGACATCTTTCCATAACATAATTAATAATATATTTAATCATGTCTTCTGCAGCTGACATGTCATCATTCAGATCTGCAAATGCCATCTCCGGTTCTATCATCCAAAATTCCGATGCATGTCTTGCTGTGTTTGAATTTTCAGCTCTGAAAGTCGGTCCGAAAGTATAAACATTCTTGAATGCCATACAATACGTTTCCACTGAAAGCTGGCCGCTTACGGTAAGGTTTGTCTTCTTTCCGAAAAAATCTTCTGAGTAATCTATTTCCTCTTTATTACCTTTAATTTTATCAAGATCCAATGTAGTGACCTGGAACATTTCTCCTGCACCTTCACAGTCACTTGCAGTTATTATCGGAGTATGGACATACACAAAGCCTCTGTCTTGAAAAAAAGTGTGAATTGCTTGTGCAAGCACCGAACGGACTTTAAATACTGCATAAAATGTATTAGTTCTTGGACGAAGATGAGCAACTGTTCTAAGATACTCAAAAGAGTGCCTTTTCTTCTGCAAAGGATAATCTGGTGAACTTACTCCGCATATATTGATTTCCTGTGCTTTTATCTCAAAGGACTGTTTTGCATTTGGAGTAAGTACAAAACTGCCGGTTACTGATATGCTAGATGCTATAGGCAGTTTTTCAACATCAGAATAGTTTTCTATTACACTGCTTTCAAAAACAATCTGAATATTTTTAAAGCAGGTACCATCATTAAGTTCGATAAAACCAAAATCCTTAGAACTTCTTATAGTCCTCACCCATCCTTCAACTGTTACATTTTTATTTTCGAAATCCTGAGGCTTGTCGTATAGTTTTTGTACACTGATTTTCATTATTATATAATCCTTCCATTTAATCACTCAAAAGGTATTATACCAAAGGCATTATACATTTTAAATAAAAAAAACAATAAATGATACAAGGCCGCTAAAGCAGCCTTGCCAAAAGAATATTAATATAGACTCTTAACCAAGATCAATTTCGTTAAGAAGATCTCTTAATTTTTTCGCTTCTTCTTTT
>JAQVAJ010000241.1 GCA_028690885.1 Clostridia bacterium | reverse complement strand
AACATTGATTTAAGGAATTTGCCAGTTGGAAAATGGAGAAATCTTACTAAAGAGGAAGTAAAATCTTTATTAGCTGCAAAAAAAGCAGATACAAGAAGTGATAAATAAAAACTGCTAACAGGAACAGCTAGAATTGTCAGCAAACAAATTTATGCAATTAGAGTATTTAATTAAATAAAGGAGCATGCAGCTTAAAATGAAATATCAAACCCTTATAGACTCGAGCGATGACTGGTTAAAATATGCAATCCGCATAAACTTGAATCATGAGCCTAAGGATACACTTATTGAACTTAAAGATTCAGCATTATCTGATATCCGAATTAAAAAATATCTTTCTGATGTTGCAAACTTTCACAACAGCATAGTGACAAATCATAAGAACCCTGATTTACCAATATATGAATTATTATTCCTACTAGATCTCGGTTTTGATTTGGAAGTACCACAAATAAAGCAAGCTATAGATGAAATTCTAAAGCATAGAGATAATAAGGGATTATTTCAATCTATTACCAACATACCGAAGCATTTCGGAGGAACAGGAACAGACATGTTCTGCTGGAGTTTATGTGATGCACCTTTACTTCTGCTTGCACTAATTAAAGCAGGTGTGGATTATCAAGAATATATCAAACCTGGTGTTGATTATCTTGTTTCATTAAACAGGGATAACGGATTTCCCTGTGCAGTTTCACCAGAACTCAATAATTTCCGAGGTCCTGGCAGTAAGAATGATTGTTGTCCCTATGCAACCCTTATTATGGCAGATTTATTATCTTACATTACAGAATATAAAGAATCTGAAATTGCTGCCAATTCCGTAAAATCCCTGCTAAGCTTATGGGAAAACAGCTATGATATGCATCCATATATGTTCTATATGGGAACAGATTTCCGCAAACTCAAAGCACCTTCAAACTGGTATAATATCTTAAGTGTAGCCAAAGTACTGAGCAAATACAAATTTGCGCATAAGGATCCGCGTTTTTTGGAAATGATAAGCATTATAAGAAGCAAGCAGAATAAGGATGGATTTTTTACACCAGAATCTATTTATCTAAAATTAAAGGATTGGGATTTTGGGCAAAAAAAACTCCCATCTCCTTATCTGACCTACTTATGTATAAGTTTGTTTATTAATTTAGATATTTCTTAATTCTTTCATGTAATAAATTCATTTAGTCTAAGGAGATGAAATATTGAAAACATTTAAAAAAGTATATATAGAAATAACCAATACATGCAATATGGAATGCGATTTCTGTCCAAAGACAAGCAGACGCCCGGAATTTATGAGCATTGAAACATTCAGTAAGATTTTAAATCAGATCAAACCTCACACTAGTTACATTTACTTACATGTTAAAGGAGAACCTCTGCTCCATCCTGAACTAGATAAGATTCTGGATATCAGTCGTGAAAAAGATTTTTTTGTGAATATAACCACAAATGGAACATTAATAGGCAATGTAAAAGATATGCTTTTAACAAAACCTTCTTTAAGACAGATTAATTTTTCTCTTCATAGTTTTGATGGCAATAAAATATTTGAGAATAAACAGACATACATTGAAAACATTCTGCGTTTTACAAAGGAAGCAATGGAAAAAACTAAAATGATTGTTTCGTTGCGTTTATGGAATCTCAACAAGGACAATGAAGCTACTTTAGAAATCAGGAAAAACGATACTATACTTGAATATATAGAAGACTTTTTCAATTTACCAGATAAAATAGATGAAACAGCAAGTGTGAACCGAGGAATTAAAATATCAGATAGAGTATATATTAATCAAGCTCAGAAATTCAAATGGCCTGACCTAAATGAAGAAGAAATTAATGAAAGCGGTTTCTGTTATGCTCTTCGAGACCAAGCTGCTATTTTAGTTGACGGAACTGTAGTTCCCTGCTGTTTGGATCATGAAGGAGTAATAAAACTTGGAAATATCCACTATAGCAGTTTTTCTGAAATTATTGATAGTGAACGAGTAAATAATATAATTAATGGTTTCTCAAAAAGACATGTTGTAGAGGAACTGTGCAAGAAGTGTGGATACATTAAGAAATTTAACTAATTATGATATTAAACTAGTTTAAAGTCATATGCACAATCAATATTATCGGAGGTTCTTATGAAAAATGTAGTTATAACCGGAAGTACCCGCGGTATCGGACTTGCCATGGCAATTGAGTTTCTAAAGGCAGGATGTAATGTGACTTTATCAGGCAGGAATAAAGAGCTCCCTCAAGAATCTGTCACTGATGTATCATCTTTTAAAAATAATTATATATATGTGATGTGTGATGTTCAAAAAAAGACTGATTTAATTAATCTGTGGGATACTTCTGTCGAGAAATGGGAAACAATTGATATCTGGATTAATAATGCAGGGGTGAATGTACCACATGAATTTACATGGTTAACAAACGAATCATATATTCAGAATGTAATTCAAACAAACATTACCGGAATGATTTATGGATGCCAAACCTCAGTTCAAGGAATGTTAAAACAGGGTTATGGTGCAGTTTACAGTATGGAAGGCCTTGGTTCAAACAATATGATTCAGATAAAAACTATATTATACGGCACAACAAAACATGCTCTAACTTACTTCATGAGGGGTTTGGCTAAAGAATTAAAAGATACTTCAGTTATTGTTGGACGTTTATCTCCGGGCATGATGCTGACAGATTTTATTACAAAGGACCCGGATGGGAAGCAATCTGAGGTTGTTGATAGCAAAGAGTTCAAAAAAGTATTCAATATACTTGCAGATAAACCTGAAACGGTTGCAAAATTCTTTGTGCCAAAGATATTAAATAATACTAAAAATGGCGTTCGAATATCATGGCTTACAGGTCAAAAAGCAGCTTGGCGCTTTATAACTGCAGTTTTTCGTAAAAACAGGTTGATTTAGAAACAAGGTAAAACCTACTAGCTATATATGTTGCAATTGCAACATACAGTCTTTATCCTCCCTGATATACTAAACTCAGATAAGTACAAAAGATTAACTAAAATAACTTGGGAAGGTATGGAAATGACAAAAGCAAAAATATTTAACAAGGATCAGGAAAAAATTATTAAAACTCTCAGGCAGTATGTCCCTGTTGTTGACAGGGTTCATGGAGGAACGCATCCTGAATTTCACGAGGTCAGAAGACTCTTTGAATCTATTGACGAAAAGTCAAAAACATCAGTAAGTGAAGCACCTGTACTTAATGATGAGTTCGTAAAATTGCGTCAGGTAACAAAGAACTATACAATACCGAATGATGTATGTGAGAGCTATGAAGCTGTTTATGTAATGTTAGCTGAACTTGATGAAGCTTATGAGGAAATAGTAAAGTGCAGATAAAGGATAACAGAATTGGAGAAGCAAAGTGCTTAGATACATATTAAGTAAAAAGAACCATATAACACTGATAAGCGGAATACTGATAGCTTTTGCATACTTTAGTGAGTTTGTGCTGAAGAATGAAACTCTTTTTAGATGGCCTATGATAATAGCATCGGTTATTGGAGTTATACCAATCGCACTGCAGGCTTTTTCTGCATTGAAAGTTAAAGTTGTAAGTATTGATGTATTAGTTACGATTGCTGTGATAGGAGCATTTATAATCGGTGAATTTACAGAATCTGCAATTGTCACTTTCCTTTTCCTATTCGGAGCTTTCCTTGAACAGCGCACATTAAACAAGACCCGTTCAGCTATAAAAGAGTTAACGCAAATGGCTCCAGAAAACGCATTAAAGCAGATGGAATCTGGTGAGTTTATAGAGGTTGAAATTGATGAAGTAGATGTCGGTGATGTGC
>JAQVAJ010000240.1 GCA_028690885.1 Clostridia bacterium | reverse complement strand
TCTTTTCCTGTACCAAGATGATCCATTAGTGATTTGTAGTTTTTCTGAGTTATTATTCCAACATTAGTTATTCCTGAATTGACCATTGATGATAAAATAAAATCAATAATCCTGTATCTTGAAGCTATGGGGACTGCAGCCAATGATCTGTTAGCTGTAAGTGTTCCCAATCCTGCGTCTGTGCCTTCACCAAAAATTATTCCTAAAGCATCTTTCATATTATCACCTACTCCACCATTACATTCTTAGCAATCTTCGTTCCGCTTTCGATTATAAGATCGGTGCCAATAAGCACAATCCCGTCAGAACACATCTTAGAAGGAGTCTGCCCCACAATATTATCATCAACACCTATCTGTGATCCTTCCATAACTACTGACCGCTCGCCGATTATTGCTTTTTTTACTATACACTCATCTTCTATTACGACACCTGGAAAAAGAACTGAATCTTCCACAGTAGAATTTTTACCAATACGGACTCCGCTGGATATTATACTGTTTTTTACTTTGCCGTAAATGACACTGCCTTCGGTCACCATACTATCTTTGATTACTGCGCCTTCAGCCGTATAATGCGGAGGTTGAATAGCATTTTTCGAATATATTCTCCAGCCTTTATCAAAAAGATTCATTGCTGGCTTTTTATGTAAAAGTTCCATGTTCGCTTCCCATAAACTATAGATAGTACCGACATCCTTCCAGTATCCTTTAAATTTATAGGCATACATTCTTCTTCCATCTTTGAGCATTTTGGGTATTATATTCTTACCAAAGTCATTTGATGATTTCTCATCCTGCTCATCTTTGACAAGATAATCCTTTAAAATTTCCCATTTAAAAATATATACTCCCATTGATGCCATATTACTTATAGGATTCTCTGGTTTTTCAAAAAAGTTTTTAATACGCAAATTTCTGTCTGTTTCCATAATACCGAAACGATTGGCTTGATCCCATGGTACTCTTATACACGAAATAGTAACATCAGCATCGCTCTTGTTATGAGCTTCAAGCATTTTCGCATAATTCATTTTATATATGTGATCTCCAGATAGAATAAGGACATTACGCGGGTTAAACATCTGAATAAAATTCATATTTTGGAATATTGCATTTGCAGTACCTTTGTACCACGTCCCACTCTCTGATTTCATATATGGAGGCAAAAGATAAACCCCGCCAAAACTTCTGTCAAGATCCCATGGCTGACCGCTTCCTATATATGAGTTCAATTCCAAAGGCTGATACTGAGTAAGAACCCCAACAGTATCGATATTTGAGTTGGTACAATTACTAAGCGGAAAATCAATTATTCTGTATTTCCCACCAAAATTCACTGCAGGTTTTGCAACTTTTTTAGTCAGTACTCCTAAACGACTTCCTTGCCCCCCTGCTAATATAAGCGCTATACAATCTTTATTCTGCATATGACCTCCTAGTCCTTTTTTATATATAAAGCTGTCAGTCCTTTTAAATCGACACATATACTGTAATTCAAACCATCCCAGGGAATAGTTTCACTACATATTACTTTTTCTATTTTTTTCCCCTGCATAGAATATTTTTCGTCTGATGAATTTAATAAGATTTTATACTGTCCCGAGTATGGAACACCTATCCTGTATCCGTATCTGTCAACAGGTGTAAAATTAATCAGTATAATAATATCATTTTTACCTTTTTTATCTCTTCTTATATATGACAATATGCTTTCTGCATCCGCATCGGCATTAATCCATCTAAATCCTATCCAGTCCCTGTCCTGCTCATAAAAAGCTTTATGACGTTTGTAAAAAATATTCAGGTCACGAACAAATTCTTTAAGTTTTCTATGTGATTCATAATCTAAAAGCATCCAGTCAAGCTCATTTTGATATCTCCATTCAATAAACTGTCCGAATTCTCCACCCATGAATAAAAGCTTCTTTCCAGGATGCGAAATATAGTAAGCATAATATATCTTTAGATTTGAAAATTTATCTTCATATGAGCCTGGCATTTTATCGAGTAATGATTTTTTACCATGTACTACTTCATCATGTGATAAAGGAAGAATATAATTTTCCGAGAATGCATAAACCATTGAAAATGTTAATTTGTGGTGGTCAAATTTTCGAAAAATCGGGTCTTTAGAAACATATGATAAAGTATCATTCATCCATCCCATATTCCATTTAAAATTAAAGCCCAAACCGCCGTCACAAACAGGCGATGTTACATTAGGCCAGGCTGTTGATTCCTCAGCAGCTAAAATTATGTTAGGAAAGTCTCGGAAAAGACTCTTAGATAATGATCTTAAAAAGTGCACAGCTTCAAGATTCTCTCTTCCACCTTTTTCATTAGGCTCCCATTCACCTGCTCTTCTTCCATAATCAAGATACAACATGGAAGACACAGCATCAACCCTTAAACCATCAGCATGATACTCCTTTAGCCAGAAATATGCGCTTGAGAGCAGAAAACTGCAAACTTCTTTTTTACCATAATCAAAAACTAAGGTGCCCCATTCATTATGATGTGCTTTTTTGGGATTAGAATATTCATATAAGCTGCTTCCGTCGAATTGTGCTAAACCATGCGAATCTTTTGGAAAATGAGCAGGAACCCAGTCTAATATTACCCCAATATCATTTTGATGGCAGCAATCAATGAAGTATTTGAGCTGTTTTGGTGAACCATGTCTGCTATTCGCACAAAAATACCCTAAGCACTGGTATCCCCATGACATGTCAAAAGGATATTCCATTATTGGCATCAGTTCTATATGCGTATATCCCATATGTTTAATGTATGGGATTAATTCGTTTGCGTACTCTTCATATGTATAATATGTATTATCGGAATGTCTTTTCCATGAACCGAAATGCAACTCATATATATTGACGGGACGATCATATAGAGCCGTATTATTTCTTTTATCAATCCATTCTTTATCATACCATATATAATCATCAATTTTTGCTATTTTTGACGCAGTATCTGGCATATGTTCTGCGTAAAATGCATAAGGATCTGCTTTTAGTATTTCATATTTATCTTTTGTCAATATACGATATTTGTATCTATCCCACTCTTTAGCTTCAGGTATAAAAATACTGAATATTCCATTATCATCTCTATTCATATTATGGGAAAAAATATCCCAGTCATTGAAATCCCCTACAACAGAAACATATTCGGCATTCGGAGCATATACAGAAAACTCACACCCATTGTCAGTCAGGTGCGCTCCGAACATCTTGTATGCTTGGCATTGAGTCCCTTCACGGAACAAATGCATGTCAAAGCCAGAAATGATTTTCATGCTTACCTCGTACTATTATTCTAACATATAAAAAAGGAATAATACATAATATTATCCCTTTCATAACTACATATAACAGCAAATAGTGCTTTTATGAATATCTTATAACTTAAGAAATATAAACATCTGTATTAAGGCAGCTAAAAACCCAGCAACAAGACCAATCCATATTATTATTTTAATTACAATGTTTTGCTTTTTCGTAAAATATTCAGGATTTTCCTTCAAGATAAGCAAAATGCAGACAAACATAAGACATAGGCATAATGCGCTTACAGATGGTATGAATATCTCTCCTATTAAATATAACAAGCTGAACACAATGCCACCTAATGCAAAACAAAGGGTGCATATTAATAATATTTTATTTTTAACTGTTTTATTACTCATTAAAGATTAACCAGTCTTTTCAAATTGTCATAACCATTCTCTATAGCCATCATTACATCTTCAATGCCTTCAAATTCAATGGAAAGAACATCGTTATATCCATATGTCTTCATAATGTTTATACATTC
>JAQVAJ010000239.1 GCA_028690885.1 Clostridia bacterium | reverse complement strand
GTTTGCACTTATATTATTATATACCATCTATTTTATCTGTATTGTATTTTTTATAACTTTAATATATTGTTTTGATTGTTTTATTATTCAAAAGTTATTGGCAGACTTCTAACTACATTGAAAATTGTGTTTGCCATCATCCTAGATGACTGCTTCATTCCTTCATCTAGCCAGTTATGTATAACTCCTACACATCCTGTGATAATAAATGCATACATATATTCCTCTTCTCCTTTTTTTAAGCTTTCCCCAGGTTTAACGATTATGTTACTGTCATAAATGAGCATCATAATCCTTTTTTGAAATTCCAGGTTTCCCTGTTTGGAAAGAAGAAGTTTACATAAATCAGCATTGTCTTTTATATACTCAAATATTTTTTCCATCATCTCAACTAAAGCAGCATCTGCTTTTCTTAGCTTGAACTGAGATATATATACTTTTACATTCTCTAAAAATTCATTTTCAATCTTCCGTAAAAGATCGAACTGATCGGTATAATGGGTGTAAAATGTGGCTCTGTTGATGTCTGCATCTTCACAAATCTGCTTTATTGTTATAGATGAAATATCTTTTTTTGATAAAAGATTTATGAGGCTTTTTTTCAATACCATTTTGGTATATTTAACTCTTCTGTCTTCTTTTTTCACTTTCATGACAACTCCTCTTAATATGTCGGATAATATACATAACTGAGTATATATGTTTATCAACATACATTTATTAATTATCTGTGTGTTGACTTAAATATATAGTGATAATATATTATACTCATGATAGTTTGTCAACATTGTGTTGATTTACGTAAAGGATAAATGATGGAGAAGTTTACACAGTTCATAGTTAAAAACAATAAAATAATCATATTGATATTTCTTATCATTACTGTTATATGCGGCATACTGGCTGTTGGCGTCAAGGTCAATTACAACCTAGAGGATTATCTTCCAAAAGACAGAAATTCCACCATAGGGCTGAATATAATGAAAGAAGAGTTTGATGAAGACTTCCCTTCTGCAAATGTGATGCTTACTGATGTATCAATACAGCAAGCGCTTGCATGTAAGGAAAAACTTAAAAACATTCCTCATGTCACATCTGTCACATGGCTTGATGATGTAGTAGGTATAGATATTCTTTTATCAACACCTTTTGAGTATATAGACAACACCACAACACAAGCTTATTACAAAGATAATAATGCGCTCATATCATTAGCCATAGAACCAGGATATGAACTGGATACCGTAAATGAACTGCATAAGATAATAGGGGAAGAAAACGCGTTATCAGGCTCTTCAGTAAACAAAGCTGTCTTACAGGAAATGTCCTCATCTGAAACGCTTAAAGCCATGCTTATTCTAGTCCCTCTTATAATCTTAATACTTCTTCTCACCACTTCTTCATATATAGAACCTGTAATATATCTTGTTTCAATCGGTATAGCAATACTGATAAATATGGGAACAAACATATTCTTTAGTGATATTTCCTTTATAACCAAAACTGTAAGTCCGATACTTCAGTTAGCAGTATCTTTAGACTATGCTATATTCTTAATGCATAGTTTTAAAGAATACAGGACAGAACATGAACCTAAAGAAGCAATGAAAATGGCTATAAAGAAGTCAATTTCATCTATTTCAGGAAGTGCAGCAACTACTATTATCGGCTTTCTCGCCCTGATATTTATGAGATTCGGCATTGGAATGGATTTAGGCCTTAATCTTGTAAAAGGAGTTGCATTAAGTTTCATAAGCATAATGGTATTCATGCCTGCTTTAACAATTTTATGTTTAAAGCTCTTAGAAAAAACTAAGCATAAGTCAATCAGTATGGATTCTAAAAAAGCCGGCAAGTGGCTCATGAAGCTTAGAATCCCATTACTCGTAATTGCTCTTTTGGTAATTGTCCCGTCATTTTTAGCCAAAGGCAACATAGACTTTGAATACGGTTCAGGCAATGCGGTTAACGAAGAAAGAGTTGAACAGGACAGTAAAATCATTGAAGAAAATTTCGGTCAAATGAACCAGATTGTCATCCTAGTACCAAATGACGATATAGGCAAGCAGACAGTCTTGAATGATGATCTTGAAAAACTTGAGGGTGTAAAAGAGATAATCTCATATGACAGTATGATAAATTCATCTATACCTTTTGAATTCGTTGAAGGTATGGATAGCATGTTCAATTCACTAAATTATTCTCGTATAATACTCTATACCGATTACGAGACTGAAAGCGTGAGGACTTTTGAAGCTTTAGACAACATTTCTAACACCATTTCAGATTACTATGACGACTTCTATATCATTGGCGAAAGTGCCAGCGTGTATGATATTAAAAATGTAGTAACAGCAGACAATACTATAGTCACTGTTGTAGCCGTACTTGGCATATTCTTGGTACTGCTTGTAATATTCAAATCAATATCCATTCCTATGATTTTGGTATTCACTATAGAATCAGCTATATGGATCAATCTTGCTTTTACATATTTCCAGGACAAGCCTTTAAACTACATAGGCTTTCTAATCATAAACACAGTACAGCTCGGAGCTACTGTGGATTACGCTATATTCATTACAGACAGATATGTGTCTGACCGCACTTTGCATATGCCAAAGGAAGCTATGACCAAAACCTTAACAAATAATATAACTGCGATACTTATATCTGCAGGCCTGTTGGCATTTGCAGGATTTACTTTAACCTTAACATCTACTAATCCAATAATTTCCGAACTGGGCGTGCTTTTATCAAGAGGAACTGTATTGTCTTTTGCAATGGTATCCATGGCACTGCCAGCCTTACTAATACTTTTAGATTTCATGATTCGAAAAACAACATTTAAGCATAATTTTTACGTAACAAAGAAAAAAAGAGGTAATTTAAAATGAAAAAGACACTAACCATTATACTGATAATAGCTCTTCTATCAGCGTTTACATATCCTGTTATAGCAGATTCAGAGCCGACACTGAAAGAGGAAAATGTATATGGCATATTAGATTCATATGGACAAGTCAAAAAGATATATGTTGTTAATTCCTTTAATCTTGGGAGTATAACAGATTATGGCACATACACTGATTTGAAGAATCTCTCTACTGACGATACAATTAATATTCAAGATGACAAAATCACCATTAACTCTGATACAGATAAAATATATTATCAGGGAACACTTCCCTCTGGCATTCTTCCATGGTTAATTGATATTGAGTATTATCTTGACGGTGAAGTTAAAAGTGCAGAACAGATAGCATCAAAAAGTGGAAAAGCTGAAATTCTTGTATCCATTAAACCTAATCCCGATTCAGACAAATTCTTTTACAGTAACTATACTTTATCTGTAAATGTAGAACTGGATGAAAGGCTGTTCACCAATATTCATACTGACAATGCAGTTATAGCAAATGCAGGGATGTACAAGCAGTTAAGTTATACGGTTCTTCCTGGTAACAGTATAGATATATCCATTAAGGCTGATGTCAAAGATTTCCAGCTAAATCCGATAACTATAAGCGGTGTAAGAATGATTATGGATATGCAAATAGATGCAGACTCATTAACGCAAAGGTTTACAGAACTAAGCAGTGCTATAGCAAGCTTGAATGATGGCGCAAATGAACTTACAAAAGCATTTGAAGCATATATAGAAGGGCTGACTCAGTACACAGATGCTCAGAACAGTTTTAATGAGGGAGTCAGTCAGTTAGCCGAAGGCATATCTGACATAGAGTCAGGTTCCACGTCTTTAGCTTACGGCTTAAATGCTGTAAGTTTACAAGCAGATCCTTTAAAACAGGCCATTAATGGTATTGTTGAGCAG
>JAQVAJ010000238.1 GCA_028690885.1 Clostridia bacterium | reverse complement strand
TATGTATAGTGTAATTGCATAGTATTTGATGCAGCATCATACATAATGTGCCCGTCTTCATTTGAAACGTTATTGGATAATACTATATTGTTATCAAGATAAGCTGTAGAGGATATCTGAGCATTATCTATGTCATAGTATTGTCTGGCTGCATTTAATACTATCTGACTTATTGAATAATCCTCACTTGTTACTGATTTAATAATATCTGACCCTTCTTTTGAGTAAATTAAAGTGTTCCTTTGTGTTTGTAACTCAGGTATCAGTTCAGTCCAGTTATTAGCAAGATCGGATTTTAACTGGGAAAGAGGAAGTGAAGCCAGGTAATCACCTTTTAATAAAGTAAGTTTAAATGTGTCAGTTTTGCCGGTATTGCTTGTAAGATTGACTTCTACGAAGTACAAATTATCTCCTTCATATATATCACCGGGTTCATGAATAATACCTACCGGCTGGGCTGATGAAGGTATTGGAAGTATTGACAATATGATTAATGTGAATAATGCAATAAATATTTTCTTCACTATATACTCTCTTGTTGGATATATTAGCAAATTTGCATGATTATTTCAATATCATGGATAGATTATAACATAAGCTAAATAGTAAATTGGTAGAAATATTATAATGCACAATCTCATTTTTAATGAAATAATGTTGATTTTCGTGTATAATTTACTTATTATTTTGAAAGAAGGTACAAAAATGCTTGATAAGAATACGATTTTTGATGTACTTACCGCTGCAATGAGTAAAGGTGCTGATTTTGCAGAGGTTTTTTTAGATGATACTGTTGCTAGCAATATCAATTATGTAGACAAACAAGTAGAATCGACACAATCAGGAAGAGATTTCGGTATTGGAATCAGGGTAATAAGGGGTTTGAATTGTGTGTATGCATATACTAACAGTTTTATAAAGGAAGAAATGATCAATACAGCCCTTAAAGCCGCAGCGGCTCTTGAGGGAGTGAAAAAGGATATAACTATAAATCTTTGTAAGAGTGATGTTTTCAACAGAAACCCTATAAAGATAATGCCTGATATTGTAGATAAAAGTGAGAAGCTTGAATATATGAAACAGGCATATTCGACTATTATGGGATATGATGAATGCATAAAGCAGGCATCAATAACATATTTGGACAAGATTCAGAATATACTTGTAGCAAATACTGAAGGATTGTTTAAGACTGATAAAAGAGTATATACAAGAATGGCTATATCAGCTGTTGCAGAATACAATAATGAGATGCAGACAGGATTTGCAGGGCCTGGTGCTCATAAAGGCTTTGAATTTGTTAAAGAAATGGACATTGTCGATATTTCCAGAAATGCTGCAGAAACAGCAAAAAAGATGGCTTACGCAGGTTATTGTAAAGCTGGTGCATATCCAGTAGTTATTGATAATGGTTTTGGAGGAGTTATATTCCACGAAGCATGCGGTCACAGTTTGGAAGCCACATCAGTTGCAAAAGGAAATTCTGTATTTTCAGGCAAGTTAGGTGAGAAAATCGCAGCAGACTGTGTAACAGCTATTGATGATGCAACATTACCAAATCAATGGGGTACAACTAATATGGATGATGAGGGTGGCGAAACCAGAAAAAATATTCTCATTGAAAATGGCATATTAAAAGGTTATCTGATTGACAAACTGAATGGGAAACGAATGGGAATGGAATCTTCCGGTTCAGGAAGAAGACAGAACTACAGATATGCTCCTACATCAAGAATGAGTAACACTTTCATTGATAACGGTTCAAGTAAGAAAGAAGAAATAATACAAACGACTGATTTTGGACTTTATGCAAAACAAATGGGTGGAGGCTCAGTAAATCCAGGAACAGGAGAATTCAATTTTTCGGTTCAGGAAGGATATATGATTAGAAATGGTAAGATAGCAGAACCAGTCAGGGGAGCTACATTGATTGGTAAAGGATCAGAAATACTTAAGAATATTGATATGGTAGGGGATAATCTTTCAATGGCTCAGGGAATGTGTGGTTCGTCAAGCGGTTCAGTACCGACAAATGTGGGACAGCCTACACTCAGGGTGTCGAAAATAACTGTAGGAGGAAGATAATATGAAACAGCTTATATCCAATCTATTTGAAAAAGGGAAGGCTATGGGTTTTTCTGATATGGAAGTGGTCTTCAATGAGAATGACAGCTTCGAAGTAAAGATATATGATCAGCAGATTGACAGTTACAAAGTAGCTGACAGCAAAGGTATGGGTTTTAGAGGAGTATATGAAGGGAATATGGGTTACTCCTATACAGAAAAAATTGCAGAAGATTCTATTGATATACTATTAAGAGAAGCTATGCAGAATGCAAAGATAAATGACAGTAAAGAACAGGACATAATTTATGAAGGTTCCAAGGAATATGAAGAAATAGACAACTATTTTCCAAAATTAGATGAGATAAGTGTTGAGACAAAAATAGAATTTGCTAAAGAAATGGAGAAAATTGCTAAATCGCTTGATAGCAGGATTAAATCCTGTCCTTACTGCTTTTTTGGTTCCGGTTCAGGCAATACAGGTCTGGTAAACACTAAAGGGTTGGATCTGAAGGACAGAGGAAATTCTATTTACTGCTTTATTGAGGCTCTAGCTCAGCAAGCAGATGATATGAGTGATGGGTTCGCTTTTTGCATTGAGAATGATTTTTCACAATTCGATGCACATAAAATAGCAAAAGAAGCTGTTGAAAAAGCAGTATCATATCTTGGGGCTAAACCGATAAAAAGCGGTGCATATAAGGCAATATTGCTAAATACAGTATCATCAGATATATTATCAGCAATCAGTTCATGTTTTTCAGCTCGTGCTGTGCAAAAAGGTATTTCCTTCTTGAAAGGCAAGCTGGGAACTGATGTTGCATCAGAATCAGTAACTATTGTAGATGATCCTTTTATGCCTGGACAGTCAGGAACATCATCATTTGATGGAGAAGGTGTTGCAACAAGATACAAAGAAGTTATATCTAATGGTAAATTGATGACATATCTACATAATATGAAGACGGCAAGGATTGATAAGACGGAAAGTACTGGAAATGCAAGTCGCTCATATAAAAGCAATATTGGTGTATCACCTACTAATCTGTATTTTAGAAAAAGCGAGATATCATTTGAGCAATTGGAACAGAAAATGAGCGATGGTATAGTTATTACGGAAGTTTCAGCTCTTCATTCAGGTTTTAATGCAATTAGTGGTGATTTTTCATTACCAGCAAAAGGGTACACTGTTAAAGAAGGCAAGAAAGATAAATACTTCAGACAGATTACAGTATCAGGCAACTATTTTGAATTGTTAAAAAACGTTATATCTGTATCTGACGATCTTACCTTCGGAACTAATGGTAATATAGGATCTCCGTCGTTATTGATTTCAAATATAAACGTAGCGGGAGAATAATGGATAAATTAGTATCAGGAAATACTGAAGGCTTAAAAAAAAGCATGCTTGACATGCTTTTAAGCATATATGAAGATAAGTTTGATTCAGACCTTTACTGTTCGTTGGATACAATTACTAAGATATGCTATGCTACATACGAAACAAAAAGAGAAGTTGCAGTTTATATAGATAAGAAAAATACTGTTACAGAAGTAGCAGTAGGTGATTCATCATTAGTGAAATCAGATTATGAGCCTTCCAAAGGTATAAGGCTTATACATACTCATCCAAATGGAAGCGCTATATTATCTCATGTTGATATTCAGACTCTTAAAAATACTGCTTTATCTGCAATGGCTGCAGTAAGCATTAAAGACGACGGTACTATGGATATGATGTATTGCGCAGTTGTTGATGAATCAGATGAACCGGT
>JAQVAJ010000237.1 GCA_028690885.1 Clostridia bacterium | reverse complement strand
GTGAGCAAAGAGGTACAGTAAATATTAAAGAAAGAAAAAACCCTGAAATGTAAGTATCTCAGAGTTTTTGGAGCTGGTGGACGGATTCGAACCCCCGACCTGCTGATTACAAATCAGCTGCTCTACCAGCTGAGCTACACCAGCGTTCTTGGTGGGAACAATAGGGCTCGAACCTATGACCCTCTGCTTGTAAGGCAGATGCTCTCCCAGCTGAGCTATGCTCCCAAGAGTGTGTACCGGTGTAACAGCATTTTGAAGTATACTAAAAGGTAAATGACTTGTCAACCATAATATCAATATTTTTCAATATGCTAATTTTTTGAAATGCTAATTATGTCTTGTATAAAAATTTACTTAGTTTTATCTTTAAGATTTATTTGTATTTGCTTGCAAGTCCGCCTTCAGAGGTTTCTCTGTATTTGCTAAAAAGGTCTTTTCCTGTCTCATACATTGTATCAACAACCATATCAAAAGATATTTTTCTGGTATGGGTTAGAAAATTAGCCAGGCTTACTGAATTGATGGCTCTCATTGCAGCAACGGCGTTTCTTTCTATACAGGGAATCTGCACTAAACCCATTATCGGATCACATGTTAGTCCTAAGTGATGTTCCATTGCTACTTCGCTAGCATATTCTATCTGGTCAAGATCCATCCCGAAAAGTTCTGCAAGCCCTGCTGCAGCCATAGAACAAGCACTGCCTATTTCAGCCTGGCATCCGCATTCTGCTCCTGAAATGGAAGCATTGGTTTTAATTACATTTCCTATTACGCCAGCTGTTGCTAACGCTTTTATAATATCTTTATCAGAAAAGCCGTTTCTGTCCTGCATATACTTCAAAACTGCTGGTAGAACTCCGCAGGCTCCGCATGTAGGCGCGGTAACGACAATTCCACCTCCTGCGTTTTGTTCTGATACAGCAAAAGCATATGAACAGACAATACGGTTTTCTTTTGTAGAAGTACTTTCATCCATATGGCGCTGACTGAACAGGTATTTGGCTTTTCTCTGAAGTTGAAGTCCTCCTTCAAGAATTCCAGTTGCATTTAATCCTTCTTTTATTGAAAGCTTCATCTGCTGCCATACAGTTTCGAGGTAATCGCAGATATCCTCACCTTCAGTTTTGATTACATAATCGCATATTCTCATGTCATTTTGTTCGCAGTATTGCTTAATCTGAGTGAAGTTTTCCTCTTTGTAAACATTGGATGTATCCATTAAAGGTTTTCCCTCAATCCTTATAGCTCCACCGCCAATACTCATTACGCGCCATTTATCTATTACTATCTGGTCTTTAATGGCCATGAAATCCATTGTATTAGGATGAGGAATATCTTCTGAAAACTGGTCGACAGTAATATCAACGTTTTTAGGAGAGAAAGCTTCTCTTATTGCTTTATCGGTCATATGGCCCAGAGCGGTTTTAGCTAAAGAACCATACAGAGTTGCCGTAAACTCATCAGCATCTGGATGCTCTTCTTTGAACCTTCTTGCTGCTCTGTCCGGTCCCATTGTGTGGGAGCTTGAAGGCCCTCTTCCTATTCTATATAATTCCTTCAAAGATTTCATGTTTCTACCTTCTTTTCGGTTGCCATTATATCATATATATTTATTAATGCTACACCTATAAAAATATATATATTAGGAGTCTTATCTGTCGGTATTAAAGAGTGAATCTGAGGAGTGATTTTTCTGTAAATAAAGAAAAAATCCGAGGGGAGCGGATTTCTTCTTGCTAAAGATTTGATTGCTGACACATTAGAGTCAGGGTACGGAAAGTATTATACAATATACGAACATATGTTTCAATAGTTATTTTTTTACTGTCCAATAAATAGTCAGACTGGTTATGTGTTGTATTGATAATATGGGATGATATATAATTGGTAGGTGCGAAAGGGGTTTTTATGAAGAATAAAACAGCTATCAAAACAATTAACTGGCTTGTACCTATTTTCATTGTGGGGCTAATAATATTTAATTCGACAACCGAAGCACTTGTTCTTGCAGTTGCTTATTTCATATACAGAGTAATTATTGAACTTTCCAGGATATATTCATATATCGCAATTAAGAACTACAGTAAGGGAAATCTTATAAAAGCAAGGAAATACTATAAAAAAGCATATGAAGCCAAAGTAAAGGAATTGCCGATTGTAGCATCATATGCTTATCTTTTAATTTTGTTAAGAGAATATGAAAAAGCAGAAGAGGTCTTGAACGAACTGGAACAGATGAAACCTGAAGGAAAATCCATGACATCATTAATGTTATGCAGAGCTGTTCTGGCATGGAAAACACAGAAGAATCTGATACTTGCATTGTCCAAGATAGAAGCGATGGATGAAACAATGCGTAACCAGTGGTACTATAATGTTTATGCAAAACTTTGCATATTCTCTGAAGATGTAGAAAAAGCAAAACAAGCTGCTATAAAAGGATATGAATACTTAAAGACTAACCCTGTTGCAATTGAGAATCTTCTTATAATCCACTGTATAAACGAAGATTATGATAAGGCTTTATCAGCAGCCCAGAAGCTAATAAATGGCAAGAAGAATATGAAGCCTTCATCAAGGGATGCATATTATTACTGCGCATTAGCATATGAGAAGAATAACGATACAGACATGGCAGCCAAATTGTATGTTAAGGCATTGGAATACGAAGACACATCAATGACTTATGCTGACAACCAGCAAGTAATTAGAAAAGCAGGGGAATATATGAAATGAAAACGAGTATGAATAAAATCTGGCCGAAGGTTTTTGATTACTTCATAATTACCATAGGAGTTTTATTATCTGCAGCAGCGGTCAATTTATTTTTCATACCGTATAAGATACACTCAGGCGGAGTATCTGGTATTGCAACAGTCCTGTATTACATATTCAAAGCAAAGATACCAGTAGGCGTTCTTATAGTTGCACTCAACCTTCCTTTGTTTCTAGTAGGGCTTAAGGTTATTGGCAAGACTTTTATGGCAAGAACGCTTTACGCTACTTTAGCATATACAGTCGCTATTGATTTAACTGCACCATGGCTAACAGCCCTTTCAAATGAAATAACTATAGAGAGCAATAATATACCTGATTTGATGCTGTTCTGCCTGTTCGGAGGAGCTATAATGGGGTTTGGACTGGGTATGGTATTTACCAGAAATTCCTGTACCGGCGGGTCAGACCTTTTTGCAGAGATACTTAGAAAAAAGGGAATACATTTAAGTATGGGAACATTGATGTTCATGTTTGATGTTATCTCCATAGTAATGTCGTTAATAGTATTCAAAAATCTGGTACTTGTACTTTACTCAATATTAGCTATTTTTATATCAATGAAGGTAATAGACTTGATACTGGATGGCGCTAATGTCGCCAAAGCAGTATTCATCATGTCGGACAAGTCCGAACAGATTGCAGATGCGATTATAAAGGTTCTTGGAAGAGGCGTGACCGGCTTGAGCGGAAGAGGAATGTATTTCAAGCGGGAACGGGAAACACTGTTTTGTGTAGTGAAAAACAGGCAGCTTCCTGCATTGAAAAAACTAGTCAAGCAGATGGATGAAAAAGCCTTTCTTATAATTACATCTGCACATCAGGTTCTTGGAGAAGGTTTTGGAGCATTTGATAGGGAGCTTTAGGCTTTGACAATAAAAGATGAGATGATATAATTATTTAGGTTAAGCATATATTTAATAAAATGCTGAAGCATATATATACATTGACGTAAAAGGAGTCATTAATGGAACAAAAACTATTATTATCATTGAAAAGGAAAGCTGCTGAAGTGAGAAAGAATATAATCGAAGAGGTTTTTTCTGCAAACAGCGGACATCCAGGCGGATCGCTTTC
>JAQVAJ010000236.1 GCA_028690885.1 Clostridia bacterium | reverse complement strand
ATCAAAGATGTTAAGGCCATAAAAAGAGGAATCAGTAGGGTTCACGTATGCTAGTAGCCTTAGAGTATTTTCATCTGGAAGCTCCGCAATCTTTTCAAAAATCACTTGGTCAATTTCATCTAGGCTTGCATCCTTATTCACAACGTAAAACTCAGGTTTTTCCTCTTCGGTAAGCTTGACTTGTACAACCGTTCCACTAGTAGGCTTCGCTTTTGCAGGAAGTAAATTGCGGTAAAATAATCCATTAATAAGAGTTGATTTTCCGGTACTGGTCTCTCCGATTACCGTAACATAAGCTTGATACTCATGTAACCTTTGGCATAATAGACGGCCGTAGGATACTGCATCCTGATCATCTAGTTTTTCTATTATAGGCAATAAGTCTTCGCAAATTATCGCCGCTCTTTCCAGTAGTTTGCTCACAGTGCCTCCATTTCTTTCAAGATGGATTCAATAATGCTTTTATCTGAACTGAGGTTGGCAATTTTCTTATCTTTTTCTTCTTTGTTTAGCATTTTGATATCAAGGTTATACTTCATCTGGCTGTCGTAATTATCATGTTGAATTTGTAGCCAGTTGCTGATCTGCTTTTTAGTATCATCAGAGAAACATGTTACGAATTTGCAAATCTCTTCTCTAATGGATTCGATAGCCTTTGAAATCGCAGAAAACACCTGGGGTTCAACCTTGGCAATGCGTTGATCGAGTACGAGTTTCTTGCCACCTTTACCTAGCCACCCTAATATTAATCCACCAACCGCAGCTCCGAGAATCCCTCCAATGATCGCTCCAGCTGGACCTAAAGCCATACCCAGTGCTGCCCCTGCTTTCGCCCCTAGAGCTGCCCCTGCAACCCCTCCTCCAATCGCTCCACCTATTCCGCCAATTGCGTTACCAATAACAGGTAATATATTCTCAAATTTAGTTTTTTCAGGGGTTACAAACTCGAAGTCATTAGCTCCCAACTCTGAATTCCACTCAACTAATCCATCCAACTCTGCCCGGAGAACTCCCTGTAAACTGGTTATCTTGTCTTGTACATGATAGTAAAGTTGTTCTGCAATATCTGAACTTTCTGCCTTAAATGCTGAATCCAATCTATCTCCATCTACTATTCCTGCCCTGAGTTTAGTTCTCATGTTATTCCGGAAAGTCATCTCATTATCTCTTATCATTTCATTGATTTCATATGAGACATCTCGATAAAAAGTATCAATCAAACTCATCGCCGAATCAGTTTTACCTGTAACTCGAGTCTTATATTCGCTGAACAATCTTTTCTCAGCTTCTATGGCTCGTTCAATTTCTTCAGATGAGCTACCCAATAGGCTTATCCTATTTTCCACCTCAATAAGAGTGTTTTCAATATCGTTCCTGAACTGGTTGGCAAGCACAGTTACGGTTAACTCCCGCCAATGAACAGAATATCTTTGGATTGTATCCTTAAGAGATTGTGCACCAGACTGATCATATTCATTGACATTGTTTGCAAATCTTGCCTTCAGTGCCCCCTCACCGTTAACACAGAGCAAGGAAGGATCTTCGTAATGTTCTCCCCAAATCGCCCTTTTCTCGTTTTTAATTACTGAAGTATTGTGATCCCTTGCATCCTCAGTTTCCTCTGTGCTTTCAGTATCCCAACAACTTTGACAGAAAATTGCCTGTGGTAATAGTGGCCATGTAATCCTAAGCCAGTATACCTCTCCACGTGTTAGGGGGGGGACAGATCTAATCAAATATATCACTCCGCTAGATTTAGCTAAATAATCGAGTGTTGTTTGCTGATTCTCGAGTGTTAAGCTGCCATACCCCGGCAAGTCGACAACTACCAATCCATTTTCTAGTGTTTTATCATCAGAATATACTTCAATATAGCTCACGCCCTTCACATTTCCAGGATTGTTTACATTATCAATGTACACGGCTAATTCTTGGTCATTAGCAGCAATTTCGGCGACTGATCCATTTTTGTAAATCACTTTAGCCCTGCCTCTTAATGTCGGAGAGTAATGTAGTTCAGCAGGGACACAGGTGGTTTCTTGAGCATCTGTAGGCAACACTCTTTCATCAAAGAATAAGGCATTTAGAAGAGTGCTTTTACCACTACCTTGCACGCCAAAGACTGGTAAATAGAACTTCTCTGCCCCCAGTTGATCATGCCATGCTTGCCAGCTTCTTTGAGTATCCTTGTTTAGGTAACATTGAACTACATCAATTGTCTTCTGATTCAGCAACTGGTTTTTTAGCCAAGATTTGCGGTTTTCCATTTTTCCTCCTGAAGATTTTTCTATACCATGGGGTTAGTATCCATATTAAAAGTTCTTGATTCGTTTTTACTTGCTCGGTTAACGCATCATTCTTTTCACTCAAATCTTGATGTCGTGTAACTAGCTCCTCGTGCAGACTATTCGACGTCTGTAAAAGTTCATTATGTTGATCTGAAAGCATTCTTATTGACGCATCAACTTTGTCTGTTACATCCTTGTACGCCATTTTAGTTCTCTCTATTTCATTGGTTTCACTTGTTGAAATAGCCTGAAGAACTTCGTCTCTGTTTGCTTCACTTCGCTTTGCTAAGGTGTCGATAACTTGAACTGCAATATCTTTATTTTGCAGTGATATAAATTCCTTCATATCTGGGTAGTGGGTTTCAACGACCATTGCAACTCGATTAATCTTATCTTCTAAGTGATCTCTTGCATTGGATACAGACGAGTTTATGAGTTCATTTATCGTATTATATTTATCGCTTGCGACATAAGATACAATTCTTGAGATTTCCGAGTTTATCAGTCTGCTAAGGTCAAGCAATTGCGTTGAAATAGAGATTTGCTCAAGATTGTTTGATAAAACATGTGAAATCTTCGCATCAGATGAATATCTGAACTCGGATTCGGAATCGATGAATGTCTTAAGTGATTTGTAAATCAAGTTTTCGGTAAACCGGAATCTTTTCACATGTATAGAAGCAAGACCAAGAACTTTTGATATCCGCTTATCTATTGTGTCATTACCTAGCTGAAGCTCAAACAATACTTCATTCTGCAAGTCTTTAACCGTTGAAAAAGAGTCTTGGATATTGCTTGTAAACGAGTCATTTAAAATTTCCATTTCGGAGTGGATATGCTCGTTAACACGATTTGTTACTGAATCGCTGTTATCTTGAATGGAACTCACAAGCTCGTTGTTCAGCGAAGCAATGCTTTGGTTTACCTTATCATTGATTACATCAGGCGAAGTCTTTATCATATTTGCTATGTCACTAGCTACGGTATTTAACGTATCGAAATATTTAAAAAGTTCGTCTTTGCCTGACTGGAATGTAATCTGGAGATTTGACTTGAGAGTGTCAATCGTCTTGGTTATGTCGGAAAGCAATTTATTGTCATGATCCTTTACGATATCATTTAACTGACTTACTAAGTCATCAATCTGTTTTAGTAAAACCTCTTTAGGTTCTTTGACTTGATCACGTAAAGCATCCAAGCTCTTGTAAATCTGCCCTAATTGGGATGCTGTGCTATCTGCAGTATCTCGAAGCCTATCCGACAAAGCGCTAACAAAGTCTTCGTAAAGTTGCTTGGTATAAGTATCCATTTTTATCTTCATTGAATCTTTAGGTGTGGCATCATTTGTCATTGTTACAATTCCTCCATTCCGGTAGCATGTGAGCGATTCTATTCTTTACATCGACATTAAGAAAGTGTCCATCTCTGTCCATCTTGGCAATGAACTCAATTTCATCTCTTTCGTTTTTGATCTGATTATTACCCTTAATGAGTATCTCAATAACTCTTTCTAATCCCAGGTCATCATGATTTACGGCAATGTGTTCCGGACTTAAACCGCTTATATGC
>JAQVAJ010000235.1 GCA_028690885.1 Clostridia bacterium | reverse complement strand
TCAAATTACCTATTTATTGGTGTGTAGCACTTGTAAATCTTGAAGAAATAACTAAACTTATATTATGCTCTGTACGTTACAAGAGTAAAAAATGGATAAATGTCCTTGTGGACTGAATGAGGTATTATGTATAAACTAATTGCGACAGATATGGATGGAACACTATTGAATGATGAAGGAAACCTGCCTTCAAATACTTTTAATGCAGCTCGTTTTTTAGAAGATAATGGCATTAAGCTTGTATTATGTACAGGAAGGCCCTTACTTGGTCTAATCAAGATTTATGATTCTCTGAACCTGACCTCTCCAATAGTAGCAAACAATGGCGCATGCGCTTATCTTGATAAATCGGGTCCTTTGATTATGAATCAGACTATGAGTATCGAAGATGGATTAGCAGTCATTAAATTAAATGAAATTTTTAACTGCACAATATGTATGTGGCACAACCAAATCTTGTATGTCAGTGAATTTAATAAATATGCATATGATTATGCAAGCATAACCGGAGTTACTCCCCTGCATCTTTCAAAAATTGATTTGAAAAAAGAAAAGATAGGACCCACAAAATTTGTTTTCAGAGACACACTAGAGAAGATTACATCAATCAAAGAAAGTGCTGCAGAACTTTCACCACCTAGTGTTACAGCAGTTACCACTCGGCCTCATTTTTTGGAATTTTTCAGCAGTTCAATATCTAAAGCAGCTGCATTAGAAAAAATAGGTCAGACACTGAACATATCAAAAGATGAAATGATTGCAGCTGGTGACGGGTTCAATGACATCGAAATGATGGATTATGTCGGACTTGCTGTGGCTGTTCAGAATGCAGCTGATGAAGTAAAAAAGCATGCTGATGTTATCGGATGCAGCAATAATGAAGGAATTATTGATTACATAGTTAACACTATAATTAAAAAATGACGGTATTAACCGTCATTTCTTTTTACTAATTCAAAATTGATTTTATGAAATATTTTATGAAAGTTTGAATGTCTTAATCTCATAAGGCTTGATATTAAACTTTAGGGTGTTATTTTCAAACTCAACATTACAAATATCATTTTCCATAAGGTCGCATTCGGTTATCTTAGAAACATCAAATCCAAAATCAATAGTGCAATCAGTACGTCTGTTGAAGCATTCATAAACTCTTAATACAAGATCATCGGTATCTTCTGCTTTTTTCAATGTATCAACAATTACATTCTCGTCATTGCATGTAATAAATGATTTGTAGTTCTCAACATCTCCTGTTCCCTTTTCAACATAATACGCATATGGCCTGTAATTAAGTTTATATGCCATATCTATTGTGTGAGCTTTTTTAAAGTCACCTGTATGCGGATACAGAGAATATGTAAATTCATGAAGACCTCTGTCAGCATCTGGATAAGGTTCGATTGCAGATTTTAGAAGTGTAAGCCTTAGTACTGATCCTTTTATATCATGACCATATTTACAGTCGTTTAGCAAACTTACACCATAGTCATCTTCTGAAAGGTCAGCCCATTTATGAGCACATACTTCAAATCTTGCATAATCCCAACTGGTATTCCAATGAGTAGGTCTCTTCACATTACCAAATTGTATATCATATGCAGCTTCACTTGCATGAACATCTACTGGGAATGCGGCCTTTATGAGAATATCATCATGATTGCAGTCAATAATAGTTTTGAAATCCAGTTTCTTTGAAGATTTTTCAAGATATACATATTGTGTAATGGTTGTTTCCAAAAACTTTCTATCAATCCTTATGCACTTTCTAATAGGACCATCTTCAACCAATTCAGTGTAAGTCACATTATCAATATCATATGGTTTCTCGTTATAGTAAATGTTTATATCCCAAGCCTGATATTTAATTGGTTTGTCTTCATATGCTGTTATCCGGTTTGCAGTCTGACCATCAAGAATAACTTCTCTATTAGCTGTTTTATCGTATAATGATGAAATATTCATATTTTCATCGAATTTTACTTTCAAATAAGCATTTTCCATCATATTATCTGTTGCTTTAAAGAAATTATCAGAAAGATCCACATCATCAGATGAAAGTTTGAACACTGTATAACCTAAAGGACATAGACGGGCTTCAAATATGAAATATTTCTTATTATCTTCATTAACCATCTGTCCAGGTATCATATTATTAACAGAATCATATACACAAGTATAATCCTTATCGGTCCTAATTCTAATTGTATCGACACGCTTAAAGGCCAGCTGGTTAAATACAACACAGAGCTCTTTTCCTTTAACTGTTTTAGAAAAAGCATGAAGAGCACTGGAAAGAAGTTCTTTTCCATCTTTCATTACCCTGGCATAATCTATATCAGAATCATCATAAACTTCTTTTATAGAAGAACCTGGAATAATATCATGGAACTGATTGAGAAGAACGATGTCCCAGATATCATAAAGCTTTTTCTTATCATAAGTATCCAGTCCAAGTTTATCAGCAATTGCACTGAAAACTTCAGTGTCTCGAAGCAGGATTTCAGATTTTCTATTATTCTTTTTATTTTTAGCAACAGAAGTATATGTACCACGATGGTACTCCAGATACAGTTCACCAACCCATTTTGGAAGTCTCTTATCCTCTTTAACTTCTTCATACAATCTGTCAAAGTAGTCAAGAGCCCTTACATTTTCGATTTTTGGCATTCCTTTTATTCCTTTAGAAAACCTGTTGCACTGTTCTATATGGTCCCTGCTTGGTCCACCTCCGCCGTCACCAAGACCAAATGTCATTAATGGACTCTTTGAAAGGCTCTTATCCCTATAATTCTTCCATGTCCCCATAACATTTTCTGCATTCATTCTAGCGTTATAGTTTACTCTAGGCTTCCCAAACTCATCTGGACCGCTACCTCCAACTATAAAGTTAGTAAATACTTCAGAACCATCAATCCCTTCCCACATAAAAGTATTGTATGGTATTACATTGTATTCATTCCAGGATATTTTTGATGTGGAGAAATAGTCTACACCGGATTTCTTCAGAATTTGCGGCAAAGCTGCACTGTATCCAAAAACATCAGGAAGCCATAATAGCCTGCTGTCTTTATTAAACATCTTTTTGATATATCTCTTGCCATGCATTATCTGTCTAACAAAAGATTCTCCGCTTACAAGATTACAGTCTGATTCAAGCCACATTGCACCTTCTGCTTCCCACTGGCCATTTTCAACTGCTTCTTTTATTTTGTCTATCATTTCAGGATAATCTTCCTCAAGATATTTATATAACTGGGGTTGGCTTGCGATAAATCTGAAACTGTCATAATCATTCATATTCTTAAGCTGAGTTGAAAAAGTTCTTACAGTTTTTTGTCTTGTTTCTTTAAGTGGCCATCTCCAGGCTACATCAATATGAGTATGACCTATAGCACTAATCATAACTTTAGAGGTGTCATCATCACAGTAATTATTGTAGTATTGGTCTATAAGATAATTATCAGCTTTATTAACAGAATCATAATATTCTTCTGAATATGGATTTCTTAGATCAACCATATTTATTGCATTTATAAGATACTTAGTGGTATCCTTCCTTATAGCCTCGCTTTCAATAAATTGAATAGATTCGGCAGGGCACAAAATATCGTAATATAACTTTTCGGTCGGCTTGTCTAGAGAGCATGTTTTTAAAGACATCTGAACAGGACCTTTTTTCATACCTGAAAATTCAAAAATGAAGCAGTCATACTCATCATATGCTTTTGCACAATCAGTAATTATACATTCATGATGGCCATAATCAAAGGCCTGTAATGGCTCTCCATTTACAAAAAGAAGAAAGTTTGGATTTCTATGTTCATTCCACTCATATCCAAATCCTGTTATCATTTT
>JAQVAJ010000234.1 GCA_028690885.1 Clostridia bacterium | reverse complement strand
CTTCTCTATTAGATATCTCATTATACATTATTATATTTTTCGGTATATTGTTATCATAGAACTGACGTAAGAATTCATATCCTATATCAGTATCTTCAATTCTCTCCTGTTTTATGTTTATAACTCTAGTATCAGACATTTTTCCTTTTCTTATATTCATTATAAAAAAAGAAATGTAATCCTTTTTTTCAGCATATGCTATAACATCCACAGAATTCTGGTCTGTAGCCAGAGCATAATTGTCGGATATCATGGTAAGAGCATTGATTCTATCGCGAAAATATGCGGCTTTCTCAAAATCAAGATTATCACTTGCATTCTGCATTTTATATTTGTAATCGTCGATTACCTTTTGACTTTCACCAGAAAGAAAACTGATTGCTGAAGTTACTGTCTGATTATATTTATCCACATCGCATTCTAAGCTGCATGGCGCCAGGCAAAGATTCATTTCATAATTAAGACATGGTCTCTTTGCCATCTTTTTACAGGATCGCAATGGAAAAGCATTTTGTAAAAGCGTAATGGTATTTTTCTTTGATACCTTGCTAGGATATGGTCCGAAGTATCTTGCAAACTTATCAGTTTTATCTCTGGTTACATATATACCGGGAAATTTCTCATTTACCGTAACTTTTATATATGGATAAGACTTGTCATCCTTCATAAGAATATTGAACTTCGGTCGTAATGACTTAATTAAATCGCTTTCTGTTATAAATGCCTGTCTCTCATTATCCAAAACCATGTATTCAAATGAGTCAATGCTGTTAACCATCTTACGGGTCTTAGCAGAATGTCCTGAAAGATTTGTAAAGTATGAACTGACTCTGTTTTTCAGATTGACTGCTTTGCCTACGTAAATAGTCTCTCCTTCAGCATTTTTCATAAGATAGATACCTGGTTTTTCAGGCAGATTATTAAGCAGATATTCTATTTTTTCATTGAACCTGGACATCTACAGTTCCTTCCACATTATGATGGCATCCTCAAATGTATCCTGATAATACTGTTTTCGCTTACCATATTTTAAAAATCCATATTTCTCATAAAGGCTTATTGCATTGTAATTATGTTCTCTTACTTCAAGTGTCATTCTTAATATACCACAGTCTTCTGCATATTCAATTAATGTTGATAGAAGCATTGATCCTATACCTAAATGCCTAAACCCGGAATCTACCGCAACATTCATTATATGTGCCTCATCCATTACATGCCACATACCTATAAACCCTAATATATTACCTTCTGTCTCTGCAACAAGATAATACGAAATAGGGGTTTTGCATATGTCTTCATAAAGGCTCTCATATGACCAGTTATTTGTAAAAGAGCTTTTTTCAATTTTAAATATTCCGTCGATGTCTTCACATACGGCTTTTCTGACTGTTACTTTCATTCTTTGATTTTCTTCATCCTTACAGCTCCCGATTCTCTAAGATAAAAAGGTTGAGCCAAAAAAGGATCTTCCCTATTTTCTTCTGTTAAAAGTAAAGGAGCCCTCGTTAAATCCACATTGTCACGCTCTGCAGAATAATCCATAATTTTTTTATCTAAAGCATTCTTAAAAATACCTATATGCTTTTTCTGAGCATCCCCTGACAACATAACCACAAGATTATCGTTCTTTTCACACATTTTTACAGTCATTTCTACAACTTTATCAATATGCAAAGCGGAATATGGCGTAATGTTTATATAAAAACCATCTTTGTTCATATACATAGCAGTAAACACTTCGTTGTTTCTTGCATCTATCAAGGGTAGTGATAAAACATCATCTTTGGCTTTCTGACTGTTAGCCAGCACATCCAACGTATTTAAGGTATAAAAAGGCTTATCTAGTGTATATGCTAATGTTTTCATGTAAGTAAGACCTATTCGTTGTCCAGTAAAAGAACCAGGACCATTGACACATGCTATTGCATCCAAATCAGAAAATTGTAACTGTGCAGTATTAATTACCTGTTCAACAAGTTTTGGGAACATGACTGAATGAGGGGTATGTCCTTCTGAATGCATATATGCTATAAGTTTATTCTTTTCAGAAATCGCTGCTGAAGCAGTTTTTAAGCAAGTATCACCTAACAGTATCTTCATAAATAATTTTTGCCATCCTATCTATAGATTCTTTATCTGCTGTTATAAACATAAGTCTTTTATTCTCGTCATCTGTTTTTTCAATATATATCTTCACATATCCTTTATTCAATATATGTTCAACATTTTCTGCCCATTCTATCAAGGTTATGCCTTTTGGCTCCAAAGCCTCTTCAATACCTATATCATATATCATATCCGGATCGGTAAGCCTGTATGCATCAATATGGTAAAATGTCTTATCATTCTTTGTATATACATTCATAATATTAAATGTCGGACTGGTAATATGCTTTTCTATGCCTAAGCCTAAAGCGAATCCTTTTGCAAGATGAGTCTTTCCTGCACCTAAATCACCCGAAACAGCAACTACTCTGTTTTCAAAAACAGCTGCCATAACCTTTCCAAGTTCTATAGTATCTAGTTCATTGCCTGTGGCAATAACATATGTTTTAGTCATTTTTATCGTCACTCCTAACAACTATTTTATGCTATAGAGAAGATATAAACAAGTATACCTGTTCAAACCTTTCTGCATCCTTATTATTTATATTCAATATTAATGATATTTATCTTTTTGAATTATTGCTATTCCTGCTTACTGGCATATATAAATTAATTTCAGTATCATTCACTGGCTCTTCAACTCTCCAATTGCAGCAATTTAGATGCTCTTCAAGGTACTGGTGGTCTCCACTGTTCATTCCACTAACTCTCAACCATTCTTTAAATCTTTCCCATGTATCAACTAGATTGTTTACAGTCGTTGTTGCAACAACATATTGCCCATTCTCAATTATTAACTCCTTAATAGGACCGTCTGAAAACTCATGTGAATCATCAACTGTCATACATACTGTATAACCATATGTCCCGTCATGTTTTATGGAGTCAGATACATTAAATCCAAATATTCTAAAAGCTTTATATGAATCCAGATATTTATTTGCTTTAGCATATTCCATAATAACCTTGCATGCCTTGTTTTCCGGCTGATTACCAAAACTTGTATATGAAGCCATTCTCATTTTTGGGAAAGGTCTTAGCAACCGGATATCCGGAAAACGTTCTATAAGCATTTTATCCTGAGTATCATAATAAATTTTGCGAACATCAATCATTTCAAATGAATAGTAAATATCCTGGTCAAGAAACTCTGAAGGTAGATATCCTGTATTACTTCTGAATATCATACAGAATGCTTCGGTACTGCTAAAGCAGTATTTTTTAGCTAAATGGTTTATATCGGTTTTACCTTTCAACATATCATTAACAGCATATGCAGTTTTTCTTTTACCTATATATTCTTGAACATTATATCCTGTGATGGCATGGAAAAACCTGCAATACTCACTGTAACTCATTTTAGAAATGTCAGCAGCATCTTGAATATCAATGGACTCATCGATGTATCTTTCTATGAACTCTATGGATTTTTGTATCCTATCGTAGTAATTCATGATGCCCCCTTAACACATACCATTGCTATTATACAATATACTTGAGAAATTGTTAATATAGCTTGGAATAAATTAAGCACGCTGGTGCCAAATGGGGACAGCATATTTTTTATTTTTTATATACAATTCTTAAAATGCTATGTTTTGACTCCACAAAATTAAAATAATTAAGTTGATATTTCCCTAGTAAGTTTTAATTACAGTTAATACTGTTTATATAAGACACAAAGAAAAGATTAGCACCACAGGTAACAATACTTTTTTACCGGTGGTGCTAAATGAGTTCATTCTACATTAAT
>JAQVAJ010000004.1 GCA_028690885.1 Clostridia bacterium | reverse complement strand
GTTTGGAATGCTAATCATGAATCATTTGCAGTTGCATCTTCAGGCATGAAATGGTTGCAATTACTTTCAAGTGAGAAGAATTATCTATTAACTGCAATGATAAGCGATAAAATGAAATAGTCTGTTACTATATTGATGTGATAGCAGGATATGGATTTGATCATGACAATGTAGCATATTATGATGATTTGTATCTTGATGTTGTTGTTTATACCAATGGTAATATACTGATTGATGATAAAGATGAGCTTATGAACTCATATTAAAGAATGTATCTTATTTAAAGGAATTCTGCATGAAATATCTTTCACTAATTGAGTCTGAATATACAAATTAGGTAGTCTTAGTTTTCTTAATATTCATAACAGTTGTATGACTTTAATATATGTTTTCCAATCTGATATAACAAGGTATCGCTCGAAATCTGAACATCAGGATTGAACTTATCTATATTCTTATTTACATCAGGACGAGCCATGTGTTTTTTTATTGCAGAAACTTCGAAGTTAAAAGTACCCGTATAATTTATATCTATAAGACCTTTCATAATATCATCAAAGTTTATATTACCGAAAAAAGGTATCGTATGCATATCGCTTAAAGCAAGTGTGTTTACTCCTTTTTGATTTATTAATCCTAAATTATCATGTATATGCAGACTCTTAAGTCTATTACCAAGTTTGGTTATTTCATCATATTGATTTAAACCATTGATATGAGCATGTCCTACATCCCAGCAAGCCTGTATCAGAGGATGTCCTATGCCATCAATAACTGCGATAACATCATCAGCTGTTGTAGCAAAGTAATTGTTTTCATATGACTCGATATTTTCAAAAAGCAACATTAGTCCGTATTCCTCAATTAGCGGAATCATTTTTCTAATGGATTCTATATTACCGGTCACGAATTCATCTTTTGTCATTGGAGTATGTTTTTTCCCTGGATGAATAGTCATACATGGACAGCCAATTTTGGCTGCCATTTCTATTGCACGAACGGCTTTCTTGTGATAATACTGACCATTATCATCTCCGATATTATTGCCAGCTGGTTCATGACACTGAACAGGGGTGATATCGAATTTCTTAAATGCTTCTTTGTATTCATTAACAACTTTCATATAATCATCACTAAAATATATGGAACCTTTCATGAATTTTGTGAAAAATGATATGTCAACATGTCTGAATCCGCATTTGTTTAAATGGCTGATTGTTTCTGCATGTGTAGAATAAAAGTTAAAGGATGGGCCGTTTGTCTGTGATAATTTCATTTGTATCTCCTTGCATTTATAGTATATATAACAGTATAGCTATATAATATGTTATTATCAATTTAATATCTATATTCAAATATTTGGCTGTTGGGTCGATACAGAAGTCTTTTATATTTTAATATAAATTTACATAATATTTTTTGTGTGATATATTAAATTAGAAATATTTATTGGACAACCTTGAAGAGGATAACATGGTAAAAAAGTATACGATGCAGGATATAGCTAAAGCTGCTAATGTCTCAAAAGCCACAGTTTCATATGTCCTAAATGATAAGAAAAATGCTAGAATAAGTGACGAGACAAGACGAAGGATTTTACAGATAGCAAATCTCTATCAGTATGTTCCAAATTTATCTGCTAAGTATCTTTGTGATAACAGAAAGAAACTTATAGGTATAATTATTGGAGACAGTTCATGCAAAAGTTTTATAAGCGAATGTAAAATTATATATATGCTCTATGAAATTTTTCATGCAGATGATTATAAATTAGTTCTGCTTGATAATAAGCGTCAGGATAATTATATGGATTTAGCATATGATTTAATCCTTGCAATAAATATTAGTGAAGAGCAGATAAGAAATATTGGCATAAATACATATTCTCCTATGATACTTTTTGATAGTATGTTCTCAGATAATCTTTTTTTCAAATTAATAAATAATTATCAAAAGGCAGTAGAGAAGGCGATTACCTTATTTGATAACGAGAAAGAATGTGTTTTAATTTATAGTTTAAGAAATAATAAAGGAATAAACGAAAAAATTGAAGATATTCCACTGAAAAAGATAGCTTTCACAGGAGAAAACAGAAAAGACATTGATGTATTTGTTAAAAATAACATAGAGAAGAATTTTATAGCGATTGGAGACATTCCTGGGTTTATTGCACTATCTGCTATAAGATATAACCAGTTGATTCTAATTACTTTTTCTGAGAATGTAGCTTTTCCTGTCGAGGTAAAACAGGTTGTATTTGACAGTCAGGTACTTAAGGACTACATTAAGATAATATTTAAAAAATTAGATACGCGTCAAGCAGTAGAAAAAGAGCAACATATATTCTTGATAGATCCGAGTTGATGAAGGTATTGACATAGACCTTAATTTGTGATATGTTTATCTTGCTTAACCGGTTAATCATAAAGAAAGAAGCAATGCGATGAAACATATAACCCAGCTAAAACCAAGTATTGCCAAGATAGCATCTGAAATGAGTAAGACATATTCTGATGCACTTAATCATATAAATGGAAATGTTACATTCCGTGCTTTACCAGATAGTGATATTAAAGAGTATCTTAATCTTGCAGCATACAAATACAACGAAACAGACTTGGACATTTATGTAGATAATCTTTTAAAAGGTCATTTCTCTATGATGGAAGCAAGAAAAAGTGTAGAAGACAACTATATCCCGCAACTCAATATCAATTTAGGAATAGGAGATTATGCAGCATTTGTAGCAGGTGATGTTTATTTTAAGAAGGACACAAGCTGGTCATTGCCTATTATTACTGATCTGAAAATGTACAAGGATTTACCTCCAATTGGTACATCTAAGTGGTATAGGAAATATATGTACATATTAGAGAGGGTATTAAGTAAGACAAAAGATACGGATATTCCTTTTGCAAGAGGCTTTTTTTCACCTCTTGATCTTGCAGAAGCATTGCATGGGTCTGAGATATATACTGATTTTTATGATAATCCTGATAAACTCCATGAATTATTGGATTATTGTGCTGATGTTACTATAAAATTTGCTGAAGATATATATGGATTGATACGTAAATATAGGAAAAATCCGACATATGGAACGATGTTCATTGATGGAATTATTAATATGTCAGAGGATATAGCCAGCATGATAAGTCCGGATTTATATGATGAATTCTGTGCTCCTCATACTCAAAAAATTATTAGTCATTTTGGAAGTGGGCATATGCATAGTCATAGTTGTGCAATATATCTTGTAAAGCATATATGTGATCTGAAAAATGTTGCAAATCTCTGGTTAGCAACTGATCCTAATCATCCAAGACCTTTTGATATGCTTGATCAGCTGATTGAAGATGCTAATGGAACTTGTCTAGCAATAGATTGTAACTCATTTGAAGAAATAGAAAGCAATATTGATATCTTGAAAAAGGGAAATTTCTCTGTCTGTCTTCCAGTAAGAACGATAGAGGAAGCAATTAGTTACACAGAAAAGTTTCGTAGTTTGTAATTAGGAGAATGCTTTGAAAAATAGAGTCATATGTCTACTAACCATAATATTAATACTGATATCTTTTTTCTTCATTTATCCTGTTAATGCTCAGACAAATAAAGTAATTCGAGTTTGGGGAAGTGAGATCACTAGAGAAAATGATGTCTTGAGAAATATTGCAGAAAGTTATAAAGAAAAGACTGGTACTGATGTTCTAATAGTTGATAGAAGAAGTTTGTTTGATGCACCAAAAGACCTTATTAACAATGCCCAAACTCAGGAAAGACCTGATATAGTTATGATTCAACATGCAGATATAGGAGACCTTGCTGTTAATGGATTTTTAATGGAATTGGATTTTTCAGAGAGCATTAAGTCAGCTTTTGATGAATCTGCATTTACTTCATTTGAGGTTAATGATAGACAATTCGGTATTGGGTATTCAGTTGAGACATATGGTCTTGTTTATAATAAAGATGTAATATCCTACGATCAGATTTCTGATTTGACATGGGATGAATTTTTTGAATTCTCAAAAAACTTCGGAACAATTGAACATAAAGGTTCTCAAATGAAGGCATTTATTTTAAATCCGAAGAACATGTATTTTATGTATCCTATAATCAGAAATTATGGTGGTTATTATTACGGATTTGATGAAGAAGGCAATTATAATCCATATGATATCGGTCTTAATAATGAAGGTTCTAAAATTTATGTCAATAAAATAAAAGAACTTATGCAATTTGATCTAGTTGTTAGAAGTAGAAATTGTACAGATAATGATGTTTCAGCAGCATTTGCTAATAATCAATCTGCTATGATCATCAATGGTTTCTGGCAGAATTCCTTTTATACGCAAAAAGGCGTAAATTTTGGATTTGCACCTCTACCAAAGAATAATGATAATACTACATCAGCTCCATATGCAACAATAAATGGTTTTGTTATTAATGCTCACACCAATTTTCCTGATGAAGCTATTGCTTTTCTGGAATTCTTATGCAAGGATGAAAATCAGCAAAAAATGATAGAAGCTGGTAATAATTTTGAGAGAAAAATAGGAAGTCGTTTTCCTGTCAATTTATCAGTTCAGCAAAGCAAATACATTACAAGCGAACCCATGTATAATGTGATGGCTCAGATATGTAAAAATGTTGAACCTGTCCCTAATATACCTGAAGGAGATATATGGTACAACTATACTGATAAAGCATATCAGTCAATTTTTTATGGAGATATAAATGGAAATCCATTAGATTCAGATAATATGCTAGACGAACTAGCATCAGCTATATTAAATGATGTGCGAAAAATGAATGTACAGGTAGAAAAAGTGGATATTTCTCTTTGGGGGTATATATTCTTAGGTAGTTTTGTAGTTATAGGTCTTGGTATATTAGTAATAACTATTATTAGAAAACGAAAAAAATTCAGTGCATCAGCTAACAGGATAATGCTTAGAGCAACTACTATTTCTTATGTTGTACTGCTTCCGATTATAGGGCTGATAGGAATCTTTTATGTGTTTCCTATAGTACATAATATATATCTTTCGATGACAAATTATAGTTCTTTGAATCTAGTGGATTATGTATTTGTTGGTGGATATAATTATAAAACGATTTTTATTGAGGGACTTAATGGTTTTGTAGCAATGTTCTTATGGACGATTATTTTCGCTGCTTGCGTTATGACATCAACTTTTATATTAGGAACCTTGTTGGCTACATTACTGGAAAAAAGAAATGCCACTATCGCTAAAATTTACAAGATGATATTTATCCTGCCCTGGGTGATTCCATCAGTTATAATGCTTTTAACATGGCAAGGGATTCTAGCAACTGATGGGGGAGCTTTAAATAACCTGCTTAATATATTAGGATTTGGTAAGGTTATGTGGCTTGATAATCCATATCTAGCCAGACTTTCAACTATATTTGTTGTATCATGGATGGGTACCCCATACTATATGTTTTTAGCTTTAGGTTTTTTAAAATCTATACCAAAGGACTATTATGAAGCAGCTATGATAGAAGGTGCTGGTAGCGTAAGAGTCTTTTTCACCATTACAGTACCAATAATATTCAGGACATTATTGCCTACATTAATAATGGGATTTATTATGCAATTTAATAATTTTGGAGTATATCTGCTTACATCAGGTGGACCTTTTGGCAGTAACTTAGGTGCACCAGGTGCAACAGATCTACTAATAACATATGTATACAATCTTGCTTATAATACTAAAAATTATAGTTTGGCAGCAGCATATTCTGTGATTATTTTTGTTTTTGTTGCTGCATTTTCACTTATTACCATGAGGATAAGCAACAAGAAATTTAATGAAGGGAAGTGATAAAATGCCAAAGAAAAAGAGAAAATATTCAAAGATAGGCGTACATTTCATATTAATAGCATTAGCACTAATAGTAATAATTCCTTTTGCATATATACTGCTTATATCTTTTGGAAAGGATATGCTTGATATATCAGGATATGGAGACTCAGGATTTTCATTTGAATATTATGAACAGCTCTTTTCTGAAACTAAGTATCTTTTTTGGCTTGGTAATTCATTACTAATATCTATATGTACTATGGTAATTTCTCTTATTATGGTATCGATTGCTTCATATGTGTTTTCTAGATTTAAATTTGCTGGAAGAGAGGCTTTATTTCAAACAATTCTGTTAATTCAGATTTTCCCACTAACACTTATGCTCGTCTCATTGTTTAAAATATTCGCTTCACTGGAATTGCTTAATAGACTAATAGGGCTTGTGATTATTGATTCAGTTATAGCGACTGCAGGGTTGATTCTTGTATCAAAAGGTTACTTCGACACAGTGCCATATGAGATAGATGAAGCAGCAATGATTGATGGGGCTAATAAATTTCAAATACTTGTGCATATTACTTTGCCACTGGTAAAACCTATTTTAGGTATTGTTGCAATACAAAGTTTTGTATTAACTTACAACGAGTATGCTATTGCAAGCATGCTTATAACATCAGGTGCTGAGAAAATGACAGTTGCTGTTGGTCTTCAAAGCCTTATATACGGACAATTTCAGCAAAACTGGGGTATGTACTGTGCAGGTGCTGTATTAGCAAGTCTTCCAATATTTATATTATTCTATTCTGCCCAAAAATACTTTATTGGCGGATTAACAGAAGGGGGAGTAAAAGAATGAATAGACACGCAGTTTATCATATAAGCAGAGGTGCATATGCCTACGCAATAGGTGAGTACACATTATGTGTGCGCTTGAGAACAGCTAAAAATGATTGCACAACAGTAAAGGTTCACTATCTTAATGTATATAATCATTCTAATAATAGAAAAAAAGTAAGTATGGAAAAAATATTACAGGATGAATATTATGACATATACGAAGCACAGTTAAAATTAGAAGAGAGACATTTTAAATATTTCTTTGAACTAAAAAATGATAAAGAATCAGTTTATTACACTTCTGATGGTTTCATTAGTAATGGTGTGAAGAATGAGAACAGTTTCTTTTTTCCTGTAATCAATGATGACGAAATTTATACTTTTCCTAAGTGGGCAGAAGGCGTTACTATATATCAGATATTTGTTGATAGATTCAACAAGACATATGAAAAACCCTTTATTAATGCAAAATGGAATGATATCCCTAAAAGACATCTTTTTTATGGAGGTGATTTTAATGGAATAAAAGAAAAACTGGACTACATCCATTCATTAGGAGTGGATGTGATATATCTCAGTCCGATATTTTCTTCTGTAACAAATCATAAATATGATATTGAGGACTTCTATTCAATTGATGAAATGTTTGGTGGGGAAGACCAGTTACAAGATTTAATTAAAGAGATACATAACAAAAAAATGAGGATTGTTCTTGATTGTGTATTTAATCATATGAGCTGTTATAACAAGATTTTTCAGGATGTAATTGAAAAAGGTAAGAAATCATTATACAAGGATTGGTTTTATATAAAAGAGTACCCGATAAGCATAGACAGATGTAATTATGATACTTTTGCAGGATGTGTTCCATCAATGCCGAGGTTGAAAACTTCAAATCCGCAAGTTATAGACTATCTTGTTGGAGCATCAGTCTATTGGACTAAGAAACTTGGTATTGATGGTTGGAGACTAGATGTTGCAGATGAGGTGTCTGTCAGCTTATGGAGAAAATTCAGAGAAGAGATTTTGAAAGTAAATTGTGAAGCTTTAATAATAGGAGAGATATGGAACGATGCTTCCAAGTGGATGAATGGCGATCAATTGCACACAGTTACAAATTACAAATATAGAAAGTGGATGATGGAGTTTATAGAAAATAAAATCGATTCATCAGTTTTTTGGCAGAAAATTTCTGCAAATAATGCTCTATATAAGACTCTTTCATATAACTATCTGGTTAATCTCCTGGGAAGTCATGATACAAAGAGATTAGCTTCAGTTGTTGGTAAGAATAAAGCTATTTTAGCATTGTTAACAACATTGGTTTTTCAAGGAATAGGATTGATATATTACGGTGACGAAATTGGACTTACAGGAAAAGATGATCCTGATAACAGAAGAACAATGCCTTGGGATAAGATATCTGCTGAAAATATAAAACCTTTTGAGTTATTAGCAAAATTAAAGAATAAGTATCCCTGCATTAAATATGGCAAACTGATACCGATAGTAGTGAATGAAAATATTCTCGCATTTGAACGTTCCTATAAAAATAAGAATGTTGAAGTGTATGTCAATTTTACAAATAAAGACATATTAATAGAAAGCAGAAAATCTATATTTTATTATTCATTCGGAGAGATGATTGATGAAAAAACAATGAGCATTAATCGTATAAGGGCATTATCCTTTGCGATTTGCATAAAAAAGTAGAAAGGTGGAATTTATTATGAAGAGGAGAACAAAAATTTTAGCACTTATCTTATGTGTATGCATGTTATCTATATCTTTATTTGCATGCTCGAAACCTCAGAATCCGGAAAAAGGTTACTATTTAACAGGTAGCTTTAATGGTTATGCTGTAGCTGATGAAGCATATAAGATGATAAAGGTAAGTGATGAAAGTATGCTAAAAGAGGCAATGCCAGATGCGGAATTGTACTACTTTATAGTTAATGCTGAAAATCTTACACCAGATTCTGTGTATGGCCAGCACTACTATAAAGTAACTGCAGGTAATTGGGATAATGCATGGGGGACTGAAGCATATGATCTTCAGCCAGCTGCAGTATATTATGATGCTGACGGTAATCCTACGGGACTAGGTTCAATTTATATACCTGGTGATTATAAAGGGGAACTCATTGTTGTTTTTGATGCTAGTGCAAAGAAAATATATGATAATACAATGATTAAAGAATTTACTCCTCGTGTATACGGTGATTTCCAGACTTCATTTGGATTGAAAAATGACTGGGACTATTCTGATGAAGGATCATACATAATGCAAAAGAATTCACAAGGTCAATATGAAGTTACTATCGAAGTACCTGCTTATATACCAGAAGGTGAAGGTGCGACTATGTATGTAGTATTAAGCGCTAAGTGTTATATGGCTGTAGCAAGTGATTATGACTATATTTCATGGGGGGCTAATGAACAGTATATAGTATCAGGAGCAGGAGCTGAAAATGTAATTAAACCAACATCTCCAATGTCATATAAAATCATATATGATCCAGATAGCAATTTGATTTCGATGGTTAGTCAGGCATCAAACTGAATTATTATTTTGCAGGGCTGCTTCAGCCCTGCAAAATGCAGTATGAGGTAAATAATGCAACTTATTGATACACATGTGCATTATGGTAACATAGGCACCTTTGATATGAAATTAGAGGATGTATGCTTTCTAATGGCAAAAAATAATGTTGATGTTGCTATAATATCCAGTATAGAGAATGCAGAAGCGTATAGTAAAAACGAAGAAAATAAAAGCATAGAAATAAATAAAAAACTCCTTTATAAACTCAGATATACAAATAACCTGTTTATGCAGTATTGGATAAGACCGAAGTTTGAATATATGACAAATGATATAGCATATTTTATTGAAGATAATATTAAAAAAATTGTCGGTCTTAAAATTCATCCATTCCTATCATCAATGTGTGTGACGGATGATAAGATTAAGCCTTATTTAGATTTTGCTGATAAAAACCGTATGACAGTAGCAGTTCATACTGCAAAAGGGTATGATTGCGAGTGCAGATATTTAGCTGATGTAAGTATAAGATATCCGAATGCCAATTTCATAGCAGTTCACATGGATTTAGCGACAGATCACAAAGAGGCAGTAAATTACGTAAATTCGATTCCCAATCTATATGGTGATGTATCATGGATACAATATAATGAGTACTTAAATCTAGGTGTTAATGAAGATAAAGTTATATTCGGTAGCGATATTCCAATTAATATGGAAACTGCGTATGATTTTTATAAAGAATATTTTAGTAATAAGAATAAACATACAAAACTGTTCCAAGAGAATGCTGAAAAATTATTTTTTAATAGAAGGAAAGATTAATATGCGTGAACCGGATTTTGATAATATAGTAAGCATACTGCAAAGGAAAAAGCCTAAAAGGCCGACTATTTTTGAATTTTATATAAATAACAGGATTTCTGAAATTCTTTCAGGGATGAAAGGTCAAAGCAAATGGGACTGTCCATGGAATTATGAAATGAACATAAAAGCCATGTCTTCAGCAGGTTATGATTATATAACACTCCATGGAAGCGAGTTTGATTTTCCACATTTTCCTGAAGGCCAAGGCTATCCAATCTTTGACGAGTCATCTCTTAATGAGTACGTATTTATAGAGCCTGATGAAACAAGTTTTAAAAGACTGGAAGAATGTGAAAAGATCTTACCAAAAAAAATGAAGGTAATAGCATTCGGTCCAGGAGGAGTTTTAGAAAATATTATGATGCTGGTAGGATATGAGAACATGTGCATTATGATGTATGAGGAACCTTTGCTTTTTAAACGAATCTGTGATGAAATCGGGCAGCGTATGATAAGATATTATGAGCTTTGCTTAAAGTTTGATTGTGTTGGAGCTATTATGGCAAATGATGACTGGGGTTTTAAAACAGGAACTATGTTATCTCCTGAAGATTTGCGTAAATATATATTTCCTTATCATAAAAAGATTGTAGAAATGGCTCATAAGAGTAATCGATTAGCCATATTACATTCATGCGGGAATCTTGAAGATGTAATGGATGACATTATTTATGAGATGAAATATGATGCAAAACATTCCTTTGAAGATAATATACTACCTGTAGAAAAAGCATATAAGGCATATGGTGATAAAATCGCTATTCTAGGCGGTATCGATCTCGACTTCATTTACAGACAGAATATCGAGAGCATAAAACAAAGATGTAAATCATTAATTAATCTTACTGAATTTAAAGGATATGCAATCGGTACTGGAAACAGTATACCTGATTATATACCTTTTGAAAATTTTGCTGCAATGATTGGTTCAGTATACCCAGAATTTATAAAAGAATTTTCATATCTGACTGACTAGATTAATATACCATAGCAATAAGGAATATGTTTTGTTATAATCGAATTGGATAAAAACTACATTGGAGGCCTGATGAAGACAATTTATCTTAACAGGACAGTTTATGAAATATGTACAGAATTTCCTGAGGTATTGGATATATTGAAACATGCAGGCTTCAGCGAAATAGTAAAGCCTGGGATGCTTAACACTGCAGGACGCTTTATGACCATACCGAAAGGTTCTGTTTTAAGAAAAGTTAATATCAATGATATTATACAAGCACTAAAAGATAATGTGTTTGAGGTAATAGAATAAAGGAGGACTACATGAGCGAGTACATTAATAACAAGGAACATCGTAAAAAAGCACTTAAGAGCATAATTGCTCAGTTGCATGAAGGAAAGTCAATAGATGAAGTTAAAGGTTTATTTGAAAAAGAATTTGAGAATGTATCTGCTAATGAAATATCTGCAGCTGAACAAGCCTTAATATCTGAAGGTGTGGAAGTAGGAGAAATTCAGAAATTATGTGATGTTCATGCCGCAGTTTTTAAGGGTTCCATAGAAGATATACATAAAGAAACAGATCAGACGAAATTGCCGGGACATCCTATATATATTTTAAAAAAGGAAAATAGGATTATCGAAACATGGATAGAAAAGGAAATAAGACCATTCTTAAATGCATCAGGCAATTCTTATAAACAGTTAATAGAAGGTATGAACAGATTATCTAAAATTGATATACATTACTCAAAGAAGGAGAATTTATTCTTTCCATATATGGAAAAATACGGAATAACTGCACCTCCTAAGGTAATGTGGGGAGTAGATGATGAAATTAGAGGTATGATTAAAAATTCAATATCAAATCTTGTTATGGCAGGAATTGTAACAGATGAGACAAAACTTCTTATTGAATCTGCAATTGAAAAAACATTAGAAATGATATACAAAGAAGAAAACATTATGCTTCCAATGCTTATTGATGCTTTGACTCAGGAAGACTGGAAGGTTATTGCAAACGAATCCAAAGAAATAGGTTATTTATATGAAAATGTTTCGGAATGGAATCCTGTAGTTGAAAAAGAAGAATCAGCAGAAGCACTTAAAAGTATTAGTGGATCAATTATGCTTCCAAGCGGAGTTTTCAAGGTGGAAGAACTTACTCATATGCTAAATGCATTGCCTTTTGACATAACATTCGTTGATAAGGATGATAAGGTTAAATTTTTCTCTCAAGGAAAAGACAGAGTTTTTGCAAGAACAAAAGCTATTATTGGCAGGGATGTATCAAACTGTCATCCTCCTGCTTCTGTCCATGTGGTACAGAAGATTGTTGAAGACTTCAAATCAGGTAAAAAAGATCATGAGGATTTCTGGATTAAGATGGGGGACAGATATGTGTATATAAGGTATTTTGCTGTCAGAGGCGATAATAACGAATATCTTGGTGTTGTTGAAGTTACTCAGAATATTGCGCCTATACAGGAATTACAAGGTGAAAAAAGGTTGATGTCGGATTAAAAGGATATTTTATTTTCCAGTTTATCCATAAGTATTGAAACAATAAAGCCTGCAAAAAAGCAGGCTATACTTATAGCTAAATTTACATTTGAAGTATACTCAACAGGAATTATCAATAAAGTTGATGCAATGACTATTCCAATAATTGTGTGATGCATTATACTGTGATGTTTTTCAAAAAGAAAATTAACCAGTCTTGCAAATAAGAATACAGTTATTGCAAGACCAGCAATTAATGGTAATATTACAAGCATATCAAGCGATGCTATGCCAGAGGTCATTGGCTGGTACAGGCCCATGAAAATTAATATTGAAGAGGAACTTAATCCTGGAATAATCAAACTGAAACCCCATACAATTCCGCAAAAAGCGAACCACCATATATTTGGAGATATATCTGTAGCAGTTCCTTTACTTAGCATAGTTAATACTGTGAACATTACAAAAAGGCCTATAGAAAATCCAATCCATGATCCTTTTGAAGAGCCGTTTTTACCTGCTTCTTTAAATAATGAAGGTAGTGTTCCAGCTATTAGGCCAACAAATAAAGAAATTGCTATTGTTGAAGAAGCTGCAAAAAGCATTTCTACTAGCTTGGCCAGTGCCAAAAATCCCAAGACCCAGCCAAAAAGAAAAGGTATGAATAATTTATAATATATTTTAAAAGATTTAATAGGATGTGCAAGAAGAGCCATCATTGGCTGATATATTCCGAATACTACGCATAATACACCTCCGCTTATCCCTGGAAGTATAGCACCTGCCCCAACAACCATTCCTTTTATTACAAGTAATATCCATTCCAGTACAGGAATTGGCTTTTTCAGTTTCATAAGGATACCTTTCAGAACTTAATAATAGAATTATACCATTTACTATTTTTAGCACAATGTGTACCAGAATATTTTATAACACTTTATAGATTTAATTATTAAGAGTTTTTTAATAAATTTTATCTATATTAATAAAATATTAATTATTAAAACAGTTTTTTCTTAAGATTCTTTCCTATATAATTCCTCAAAACGGAGGATTTTATGGAAACCATAAAAACAATAAACTACATATTATCAGTAATATTCCTTGTTTGCTACTCATATCAGTTCGTATACATTTTCATAAGTTTGTTTTTGAAAAGAAAAAGTTTAGGGATTTATGAAGAAAAGAAGTATGCTGTACTTATATGCGCACGTAATGAGGAAAATGTAATTGGACAGCTTATATCCAGTATACATAATCAGGATTACTCAAAAAAATTGATTGATATATATGTAGCAGCTGATAACTGCACTGATGATACTGCAAAAATAGCAAGGCAGTTAGGTGCAATAGTGTACGAAAGAAGAAATACGGAAAAAGTTGGAAAAGGTTATGCTTTAAATTTTCTTCTTTGCAATATTGATTCAAAATATGGAATTGAAGAATATGCCGGATTTTTTGTTTTTGATGCTGACAATCTTCTTGATGAATCATATATTAGTGAAATGAATAAGGTTTTTTCTAAAGGATTTAATATTGTCACTAGTTATCGCAATTCCAAAAATTATGATACTAACTGGATTTCTGCAGGATATTCTTTATGGTTTTTAAGAGAAGCCTGCTCTCTAAATCACCCCAGAATGGCAGCTAAATCAAGTTGTGCAGTATCAGGGACTGGTTTTATGTTTTCAAAGGAAGTTATAAGAAAATGCGGAGGTTGGAACTTCTACTTACTGACAGAAGATATTGAGTTTACGGTTTATAACATAATCAACAATGAGAAAATAGGGTATTGCCCAACAGCAATTCTTTATGATGAACAACCGGTGACATTTTCACAGTCATGGCACCAGCGCATGCGATGGGCTAAAGGGTATCTTCAGGTATTTTCAAAGTACGGCTTAGCTATGATTAAAGGTATTTTCAAAAAAACAGGGTTTTCCTGTTTCGACATGTGTATGTCAACAATGCCTGCTGTGTTTCTTACCGCATTTGGTATTATAATCAATACATCAGCAATTTTTGTAGGGGTCTTAAATGGTACTGATGTAACAGTAGTTTTGGGGTCTATGGTTGAAACTTTCTTTAATATGTATTTGATGCTTTTTGCAATTGGATTTATAACTACTGTAACTCAGTGGAAGATGATTCATGCGAATTCTTTTAAAAAGATACTATATCTATTCACATTTCCAATATTCATGATGACATATATACCAATATCATTAACTGCTATATTTAAGAAAGTGAATTGGAAACCTATCAAACATACTCACTGTGCTACATTGGCTCAGGTACGTATGAAAAAATGATAAAAAGAAAACTAAAATGTGGTGAAATATAATTTTTATATGTTAAAATGTATTTAACTTACGTAATTGATAAATAAAATTCAATTATGGAGGTTACTGGATAACCATGAGTGTTTTTGAAAGATTTATGATGGGACTGATATTCGCAGCTGCGCTTCCTATTGCATTATTCAATGTAGGATGGAAGTTTTGCGAGTATTTTTATAATGGGGATTATCTGGTAATATGTGCTTTATCCGGTTTGATTCTGGGAATAATAGCTGATATTTTATTTCTCAGAAAAATTCTTTTAAATGCATATAGTGCAGGTACTGTATTACCAATATTTATCTATGCATTCTACCTAATATGTTTCTTATTGTGTTTTAGGAAATTTCCAATATTTATCCTGATTCCAGGATTGTTTGCTGGTATTTATGAAGGAAGAAAATTATTTCATTTTAAAGCTAATTCATATGAGTCAGGATACCGAATTGAAAGAGTATCACAGCTTACCTCCGCAGGAATGGCAATATCTTGTATTATAAGTGCCTTTTTTGTATATTTGGAATTTGATGAAAGTATTGATTTTATAAGAAGATTATTTAATACTCCAGATTTGATTATTGAGCAGTGGATTGTTCTTATATCTATTATATTAGCAAGTACAGTACTCATATTCATTCAATACTGGATTACAAGGAAAGCAGCATTATTAGCATATGGAAAGGAAGAGAGAAAATGAAAAAAATTGACATCCATGTTCATGTTAGACAGTATCTTACCAAATACGAGGAAGAAACAGCCATTTTGCGGCCATCTTCAAAAGATACATATATTACACCAGAACAGTTAAAGGTCTTGTATGACAAATTAGGAATAGAAAAAGGAGTATTACTTCCTGGGGAGTCTCCTGAAGGAAAACATTATTCAGTAACTAATCAGGAGACAATGAGAATTGCAAAAGATTATCCAGATATGTTTTACTGGTTTTGCAGTGTAGATCCAAGATGGGATACTAACAGACCAGATACTGATTTAAGCTACTATATTAATTATTTCAAATCGCATGGAGCAAAGGGTATTGGAGAACTGACAGCAAAACTTCCATTCGATGAACCTAGAATGAAAAATCTGTTTTATCACGCTGAAAAATGTGATATGCCTGTTCTTTTCCATGTAGGAACTGATAGCAGCCCTTATGGTGCTTATGACATATTAGGGTTACATAAACTGGAATCAGTATTATCAGAATTTCCTAAATTAATATTTATAGGCCATTCTCAGCCTTTCTGGGCAGAAATAGGTGATGATGTAACTCAAACCAGCAGAAACGGATATCCTAAAGGTCCAATAAATAAAGAAGGCAGGGTAGTAGAGCTCATGAGGAAATACCCGAATCTGCATGCTGATCTATCTGCTAACAGTGGGTATAATGCTGTTTCAAGAGATCCTGATTTCGGATACTCATTTCTAGAAGAGTTTAAAGACAGGATTTATTATGGTACAGATATATGTGCAAATAGAAATTATGAATTTTTCAAACTAGCGGATTTCTTAAAAGAAGGAAAAGATAGTAATAAATTAAGTAAAGAAGCATATGAATTGATCTGCAGGTCCAATGCTTTAAATTTACTTGAAAGGTGATATTGAAATGATGAAGATTGATATGCATATTCATGGAATTATGTTTGTTAATGATGGTGAAGAGAAAAATTCGATTACCAGACCTGGTAAAGACACATTTGCTACTGCTGAATATTTAAGGATAGCATATAAGAAACTTGGAATAGAAAAAGGAGTGCTCCTTCCAATAGTTTCACCAGAAGGGCAGCATAGAATAATATCTAATGAAGAAAATTACAGGATGGTATGTGATAATCCTGATTTATTCGATTGGTTTTGCTGTATAGACCCAAGATGGGGAAATAACAGAGCTGATACTGACTTGGGATACTTTATTGAGCATTACAAGAAATTAGGTGCAAAAGGTATAGGTGAGGTTACATGTAAATTACCTTTTGATAACCCATTAGTTAAAAATATGTTTTATCATGCTCAAAACTTTAATATGCCTATTCTATTTCATATAGGAGCAGAAAGAGAGCCATATGGCTTATTTGATTATGCAGGTTTACCACTTCTTGAAAAGACATTGGAAGCATATCCTGATTTAAAATTCATTGGTCACTCAGCCTCCTTCTGGGCAGAGATAAGTGGTGACTGTACAGATGATAATCGAGCAGGTTATCCAAAAGGACCTGTTGTAAAAGGAGGCAGAGTACCGAAGCTTCTTTTGGATTACCCAAATCTGTATGCTGATATATCAGCGGGAAGCGGGTATAATGCAATCACAAGGGATAAGGATTTCGGATATAGCTTTCTTGAAGAGTTTCAGGACAAATTATTTTATGGAACAGATATTTGCGCACCTAAGGAATATGAGTTTTTTAAGTTAGCAGATTTTCTTGAAAACGGTTTGAGTGAAAACAAGTTAAGTAAAACTGCTTACAATAAAATATGCAGATTAAATGCAGAAAGTTTTTTGCTTTCCCAAAGTTGAATATTCAAAAAATAGAAATTCATCAAATAATATGAGATTTAATTAACATTTATAGTTAATTGGCTGAGTTTCTTGTATTTTTTTAATAAATTTCACTTTTTGATGTTGCCAAATAAAAAATATCGTGTATAATCTTAATGAGATTGGATATTGGTAATTATGATTATAACTAGAAACACAGTACAAAGAGAAATTATTCTACAGACCGTTTTGAATATGGATAATCATCCTTCAGCAGATGATGTTTATGAAAGACTCAGGAATGACAATCCATCTATCAGCAGAGCGACTGTATACAGAAATCTTGAATTGTTAGCAAAACAAGGGAAAATACTGCATATAAGGATGCCAAATGGTGCAGATTGTTTTGATTTTAACACATCAGAGCACTACCATTTAAGATGCGACATATGCAGAAGAGTATTTGATATTGATTTACCGAAAATACCTAAAATCAATATTGAACAGAAAAAGTATAAAGATTTTACAATAGAAGGGTATAGTATATCATTTCATGGTATTTGCCCAGAATGTAAAAAATAATATAAAAGGAGAGTTATATGAAAGATTTAAAGGGAACTAAAACAGAAGCTAACTTAAAAGAAGCATTTGCCGGCGAATCTATGGCAAGAAATAAGTATACTTATTTCGCATCAAAAGCTAAAAAAGACGGTTATGTGCAGATATCAAAAATATTTGAAGAAACTGCAAATAATGAAAAAGAACATGCAAAAATATGGTTTAAATTACTTGATGGAATTAGTGAAACACCTGATAATTTAATAAGTGCTGCAGAGGGTGAGAACTATGAATGGACTGATATGTACGCAAGATTTGCAAAAGATGCAAAAGCAGAAGGTTTTAAGGAAATAGCTGTATTATTTGAGCAGGTAGCTAAAATTGAAAAAGAGCATGAGCAAAGATACAGAAAACTGTTAAGCAATATAAATGATGGCTTAGT